>JAFZML010000007.1 GCA_017553255.1 Bacteroidales bacterium
AAAGGTAAAGACAGTCCCCGTCAAGGGCCGACGCCATTATCAGATTCCCGTCAAGTTGCGGCAATGAAACCTTTTCCTCACCATCCTGGATGTGCTTTGAAAGGCCTTCCTTCCTGTCAAGGGAGTAAAGAGAACCGCTATAGTAAAACAGAGCAATATAGTCCGTGTATATATCTCCGTTCTCTCCGCTCAGAGTCCCGGTTTCAAAGGAATAGTATTTAAGGCCGAAGTGAGCGCCAAACCATACGCCATCAGGGGTGTCTGCAGCGCAGGTAACGGTACTTTCGCTCTCCTGGATAAACCTGTCTCCTGCCGGATCATAGCGGAAAAGGCCCTTATCCGTAGAAGTCCATAGCGTTCCGCGGCTATCCTGGTGCAGCATATAAATATATGTACCCTGCCCGTAGTTATCCCCCTGGCCGATAACAGTCCTCAGCTGCCCATTCCTGTATTCATTGAGCCCAAAACGGGTGCCAATCCACAGTACGCCTCTGTCGTCATAAGCCACCGCCGTTACGGAGGCCTGAGACAGACCGTTTTCAATGCCTATTTGCTTGCAATAAAAGCCATCTGCAAACAAACTCAGATTTTGCAGCAATAGGATAAACAAAAACAGATACTTTTTCATAGCACATACTAATTCTCATACAAAATTAGACTTTTTTTGGAAATAATGGGTACTTATAGCAAAAAATGTTTGCCGACCTTTGTGTTAACCGAACCAACTAATAATCAATGCAGTATGAAAAAACTGTTAGTTTGTGTCCTTTTAAGCGCGGCATTTCTTGCCCCTCAGGCCCTTCTGGCCCAGGGAGGAAATGACTCCGGAGGGCGTAAAATTACGGTTAGGGGAACGGTCACGGACAAAACGGGAGAGCCGGCAATAGGCGCCAGCATCCTGGAGGTTGGAACCACCAACGGCGTGATCACGGACCTTGACGGTAATTTCTCAATTGAGACCACCCCGGGAACCACGCTTGTTGTATCCTGGATAGGATACGCGGACTACACCTTCCAGGCACGTGCGGGAGCACCTATAAAGATAGCCCTGGAGGAAGAAGCTCTCCTGCTTCAGGAAACCGTAGTTACCGCTTTTGCCACCCAGAAAAAGGTTAATGTGACAGGTGCCATAACCGCTGTCACGGGAGAAGACGTGATACAGGCTCCGGTTGCCAATGTATCGTCGGCCCTGGTTGGTATTACGCCCGGCTTAAGCGCAGTGACGGTTTCCGGCGAGCCCGGCCAGGATGCAGCGGAAATTGCTATCCGCGGCGTCTCATCCTATTCCGGCAACACTTCTCCGCTTATAGTAATTGACGGCATTGAGCAGCCTTCAGGCCAGGCAATGAGCATCCTCAACGGCATGAATCCCAACGACATCCTGGGTATCAGTGTCCTGAAGGACGCCTCATCAACCGCGGTCTACGGTATCAGGGCGGCAAACGGCGTTATCATAGTAACAACCCGCCGCGGCCAGCAGGGACGCCCCAAGGTGAGTTTCTCCGGAAACTTCGGCCTTACGGCAGCTACAAACGTGCAGCGCGGCCTCTCTTCCTATGAATATGCCCTGTTCAGGAACGAGGCTATCCAGAATGAGGTTGACGGTTACGGCAGCACGCCGCTCCTCAATTACCTCTTCACGGATGATGACCTTTGGAAATTCCAGAACAACAGGGACTTCACTCCGGAAGAGGTAGACGCCATGACATGGCTCACGGCGGCGCAGAAGCAGCAGCTCAAAGACAGCCCGGCACTCTATTACGGAAGCTCAGACGCATACGCAGAGCTATATAGCCGTGTGGCGCCCCAGTGGAGCGCCAACGTGAGCGTTTCCGGCGGCGCTGAAAGGGTAAAATACTACGTTTCCCTCAACTACTTTGACCAGCAGTCCATTATGCAGAACGCCAATTACTTTGGCGTCCAGACGGGCTCCCGCTATCAGAGGTACAACGTGAGGGCAAACATTGACGTGGACCTTTTCAAGAACACCACCCTTAGCGTAAACACCAGCGGCCAGTTTGGTTCCACGACGGGTCCCGGCACGGGTTCCCTCTACAGCCGCTACAGCGGAATAATGCAGATTATCTATGAAGGCAACCCCTTCACCAACAGGAGCATGATCCTGGACGACAAACTGATTGTAGACTTTGACTACCCTCAGAATTCAGTCCAGGACGGCCTCCACAAGCGTACGGATAATGAAATGACCGGCGGCTGGCTGCCGGCTCTCCTCAGCCGTTCCGTTGGTACAACATCAAATACGCGCGTAGACGTGACCATGCGCCTGCGCCATGACCTTTCCTGGCTCCTCAAGGGCCTTGACATCCAGGCCAGCGTACGCTATCAGGAGAATTACAGCAAAGTAGCCGTGCAAAGCTACGCAATCCCGCGTTACACCGTACGCCGCAGCCTCACCAACCCCAATGACCTTGAGTTCTTTGGCGGAACGGTGGGCGCCGACAGCTATTCCTCCGGCTCCTGGGGCGGTATGCGTGACTTCTATGCCGATATTGTCCTGAACTACCAGGGCAACTTCGGGAAACACAACGTGGGCGGCCTCCTCCTTGGCCGCGCCACCAAGTACACCATGCCCTCCGACAGTTTCAACACGCCCAGCGGCCTTATTGGAACATCGGCCCGTATTACCTACGACTACGATACCCGTTATCTCCTGGAGCTGAACTTCGCCCTCAATGGAACGGAAAACTTTGCCGCAGACCGCAGGTTCGGTTTCTTCCCCGCGGCATCGGCAGGTTACGTTCTCACCAACGAACCCTGGTTCCCGGAAAATCCCTGGCTCACCTTCTTCAAGATAAGGGGCAGCTACGGCCTTGTGGGTAATGACCAGATTGGCGGCAAGCGCTATCTCTACCTCCCCGGCACTTATTCCATCAATATGGGCCCGGGAAGCTTTACAAGTTCCACAAGCTCCGGTTCCCTCCAGAGTAACTATTATCAGTTTGGTACAAGTACAGGTGCCTACAACACCATTTACACCGGTTCCGCGGAAGGCGCCCTTGGAAACCCCGCGGTAACCTGGGAAAAGTCTGAGAAGATAAGCGCCGGCCTTGAAACCAAATTCTTCAGCGACAGGCTGTATTTCAACGCCGATTTCTTCTATGAGAACAGGCGTGACATCCTCACCACCCTTGGCGTAATACCCGTAACATTCGGCGTCCCTTCATGGAACACCGCCGCTGTTAACGTGGGTCAGGTGAAGAACCGCGGTTATGAACTTGTGCTTGGCTGGAATGAAAAACGCGGAGACTGGCGCTACTACATTGAAGGAAACGTCACCTACGCCAAGAATACAATAATCTATATGGCCGAAGCCCCCAACCCCTACGACTGGATGAACCAGACCGGGCACTCTATCGGCCAATATTACGGCTATAAGACTGACGGCTTCTACGACAGCCTTGAAGAGCTCAATAACCGTCCTTATTTTGCCCAGAGCGCCGGTGCGGTAACCCTTGGCGATATCAAGTACGTAGACCTCAACGGTGACGGCGTGATTGACTCTAAGGACCAGGGCCCCATAGGCTATCCCAACAGGCCCATGATGAACTTCGGCGGAAAGATTGGAATAAGCTACAAGGGCTTTGACCTCAAGATTGTGCTTTCCGGTACGGCAATGGGCACCTACTACGTTGCCCGCATCACCAGCCCGTTCTTCAAGAGGGCCGGTAACGCCTTCCTGTGGCAGTATGAGGGCCGATGGACTCCTGAAAAGGTGGCCTCCGGCACCCCCATCACATATCCCCGTGCCGTATACGACGCAAGCCAGGACCACTACGACTTTGGCCCCAAGAGCCAAATCTGGGCCCTTTCCTCTGACCACCTGAGAATAAAGAATGTGGAATTCGGCTACACCTTCCCTCAGAACGCCCCGTTCCTCAGAAAAGCCCGTATTTCCGGCCTCAGGTTCTATATCAACGCCAATAACCTGCTCACCTTGTTCGACCAGATGAGCCGTTACGGAATTGACCCTGAAACCAAGGATAACCTTGGCGGCAGCGAAGGAAACATCTCCTACGTGTTCCCTCTCACCCGTACCACCAACGTGGG
The DNA here is from genome assembly GCA_017553255.1 of Bacteroidales bacterium. Lineage (GTDB taxonomy): Bacteria > Bacteroidota > Bacteroidia > Bacteroidales > UBA932 > Cryptobacteroides. Next base: position 4,069 of record JAFZML010000007.1, read on the forward strand.
CGTTAACATTAACTTCTAAACGGACAGGGATATGAAAAAGATACGCATTATCACAGTATTGAGCGCAGTCCTTCTTTCAATGACCGGCTGCAACCTGTTCCTGGAGATGCCCGAGGTAACCGGAAGCGTTTACCTTGACGACGTTTTCTCCAACCGTAAAGACGCAGAAGGAATGCTCTGGAGGGCATATCACCGCGGCCTAAGGGAAGGCCTGCCGGAAGGCTGGGCCATCAACCACGGCACGCTTGCATCCCTTTCCGGAGAAATCACACGCGGTTACAGCTGGCACGCCGGCTATAACCTGGTTGTAAACGGCCCCACCACCGTTCTGGATGCCTCTGGGCAGTTCCAGGGCGCTCCCGCCAACTTCAATGAGAACTGGGAAGTCATCCGCGCCTGCTGGATAATAATTGCCAACATAGACAAATGCCCGGAGCTGAGCGCTGAGATGAAGGAATATATGAAGGGAGAGGCCTACGCCCTCATCGCCTACCGCTATGTGGGCATGTTCCAGCGCTGGGGCGGCGTTCCAATTGTACGTCAGGCAAATGAGATGACAGACGACATTGCGTTCCCCCGTGCATCGGCACAAAAGACCCTTGACTTTGCCCTTGAGATGCTTGGAGAGGCCGAATCCCGCCTCCCGGACACCTGGACGGACATTGAGCCGGGCTGCGGAGACAAATGGGAAGGCCGAATCACCAAGGGCGCCGTTCTTGCAATGAAAGCCCGCCTCCTTACCTTCGCCGCACGCCCGCTGTTCAACGCGGAGCAGTCATACGCCAAGGAATTCGGCCTTTCATACAGCGCAGATTCCCTGATTTGGCTTGAAGGAAAGGACATAAACCGTTACCAGAAGGCCATTGACGCCCATCTGGCAGTTATAGACTGGGCTAAATCCAACGGTAAACACCTGATTTTCACCGCCGGAGAGGGCAACCGCAACAGCTTTGAACAGGCTATTGACGACTACGGCCGCGGCGTTTCAGAGCTCAACGGCCCTGAGATTCTCCTGGCCTTCAAGATTGAGAGTGACCAGCAGGTGTACAACAACATGACGGAGGGTTACAACTGGAGCGCCTACGTGGATGCCGGCGAGCGTTCCCTCCGCGGAGTCCTCACCAACTTCGTGCGCCTTTACAGGGACACTGAGGGCGGTGAGATTGACTGGCCGAAGGTTGGAGAAGCCGCCCCCAGGGATATCTCAGACTTTGCGGCCAACATTGATAAGATTGAACCCCGCTTCAGGGTGGATATCTGCGTTCCCGGTAAATTCGGCCGCTCCAATGACGGAGACGCCAACTGGAACGAGGGCATCTGGTACATGGGCAGCTTCACGGAGAACGCCGACGTTGCCGCCTCCATGTCACGCGCAACGGAAGGCCGCTCCATTGGTGTTCCCACCAAGTTCTACTACAAGGCCGGCGCCCGCCGCTGGTTTGAGTTCCCGCTGTTCCGCCTGGCAGAAAGCTACATGTCCCTGGCCGAATGCTACAACGAGCTTGGAGATGCCACCAACGCACAGAAGTACCTGAATATCATACGTAACAGGGCAGGTCTTCCCGCTGTGGCGGAGACAAACCAGGCCAAGCTCCGTGAACTGATAGTAAGGGAAAGGGCGCTTGAATTCTTTGAAGAGAACCAGCGCTACTACGACGTCAAGCACTGGAAGCATCCGGACATTGGCACCAAGATCCTTGGCGGCCCCATGACGGAAATCTCCTTCCTCCGCGCCGGCGGTGATAACACCATGGCAGCCCTCATTTCTTACTGGGATGCCTACTCTTACACAGGCTACTGGCACCCCAAGTGGTTCCTTGAGCCTTTCAGGCAGGATGAGGTAAACAAGGGCATCATAGCCCAGAACCCCGGTTATTAACAGATAAATCCGTAGAGCAATGAGAAAACTTTCAATTATAGCAGCTTTGGCGGGACTTCTCACGATATCCTTCACCGGATATTCCCAGGACCTTGCCAACTTTACGGACGCCCTTGAGGGCAAGTATCCGGGACTTATGGTGATCCGTAACGACGGCACCCCGGGCGCAGGAGTTGCCAGGATGATGATCCGCGGCATAGGCTCATACGCACAGGGGACAGACGTCAATACCCTCAAGATATTTGTGGACGGCTTTGAAGTGCAGCCGGAATTCATCAGTTACCTCTCCCCTGAGGAAATTGAATCCGTGGTGGTTTGCAAGAACGCGGCCGATCTTGCCGAATACGGCATGAACGGAGCAAACGGCGTACTTTCAATCACAACAAAGCGCGGCAAGACAGGCGCTCCGGTAATCACGTTCAAGATGCGTGGAGGCGCCCAGATGCCAATAAACGTGGCTAAGCCACTTGGTTCCTATAGCTACGCACGTCTCTACAACCAGGCCTGGAGCAACGACCACGGCCGCGAATGGGACCCCTACTATGACTTTGAGGCGATGAACGCCTACAAGTCCGGGGAGGGGATAGACGTGAACTGGTACGACGAAGTGTTTAAACCTGTCACAAGTTATGCCGATGGAAGCCTCTCAATACGCGGTGGCTCCAACAACGCCAAGTACAGCGTTGTCCTGGACTACGCCAACCAGCAGGGCTTCCTGAACGTACGCAACACAGACCGCACGCACAACGTGTCCTTTGTAAAGTACGGCGTACGTACCAACCTGGACATGAAGCTCAATGACATCTTCACGGTAAGCGTGGACGTTGGCGGACGCCTTGAAGACCGCACCCGCCCAAATTACAGCGTTTACCAGCTGGTGGATGACGTAATGAGCTACCCATCAAATATTTATACCATATTTGACAAGGACGCCACTGACCCCATTTCCAACTTCTCCGGTACCGCTGTCCACCCCAACAACCCCGTTGGTTCACTGGCGGGCCTTGGATGGACCACAAGCCGCACCAAGCTCATGCAGGCAAACTTCAAGTTCCGCGAGGACTTTGGTTTCCTCCTGAAGGGCCTCTACATGCAGGAAGGCTTCTCCTTCTATTCCAGGACCATAGGTAACACCGGAAAAACCAGCACCTACGCCCGTTACAACGGTGGCGTGGCCCAGACTGCCGATGTCTCCACCTACATCCGTTCCAACGGATACTGGAGCTCAGGCAAGGAACGCTGGATGCAGGGTAACATAATCATTGGATGGGATGGCGAATTCGGCCTTCATAAGATTGACGCCAAGCTTGCCGCACATATCTCAGATTTCAACGGCACCGGCAGCGCCTTCTACAACTGGAGGTATCGCTACGCCAACTTCACCGCAAGGGCCGGATGGGCCTACGACAACCGCTACGACGCCGTCCTGGCCCTGTCCTACTTTGGTTCAGATGCCTTTGCGCCCGGAAAGCAGTTTGTTCCTTATCCCACTGTTTCCCTTGGCTGGAACGCCTCCAACGAGGACTTCCTTAAGGGAAACGCCGTAGTTAACAAACTGAGGGTGAGGGCATCGGCCGGCCTTACCGGAGCAAACGAAGCATACGTTGGAATTGAGGGATTTGAAACAGGCGGCAGGTATCTGTACCAGCAGTATTACACCTGGACCGGCAGCTTTGTGCAGGGAATGGGTCCCAACTTCGGGGGAGGCTCAAGCGGCATCCGTCCGCTCTTTGACGGCAACCCTGACGTTACGGCGGAAAAGAGCCTGAAAGGCAATATCGGCATAGAGACAACCCTTTGGAACGCCCTCACAATCAATGCCGATTACTTTGTGGATTACCGCACCGGCATCCTCACAAGGGACAACACCCTTATGGACTGGGGCGGTGCCCGCACGGCTTATTCAAACCTTGGCAAGATGATTAACCAGGGCGTGGACGCATCCTTTGTGTTTGCAAAGAAGAGCGGCCCCGTGGACTGGAGCGTATTTGGAAACGTCCTCTACGCAAAGAACAAGGTTCTTGAGATGGGAGAGATTGGCACAAAATACCCCTACAATGCCGCTACGGGTCTTCCTTACGGCACCAGGATGGGTCTTGAGAGCGTTGGTTTCTACCAGATGAAAGACTTTGACATGGACGGTGAGCTCAATATGGGTATGCCCGTGCCGCTCTACGGCGCAGTGCAGCCCGGAGACCTCAAATACAAGAACCAGGACGGAGATGAATACATTGACGACACTGACATTGTGAGAATAGGCAATCCTTCCTATCCTTCACTGGTGTTCAGCCTTGGCGCTGCTGCTCAGTGGAACGGCTTTGACCTGTCCTTCCTCATCACCGGCAGCGCAGGCTCTACCGTGAACCTTCTGGATTACGACGAATGGAAGCCTTTCCTGAACTACGGAACCGCTTTCGAGTGGGCCGAAGGTGCCTGGGTATACTACCCTGAAGCCAAGCTTGACACGCGTAACACGGCAACCTACCCGCGCCTCTCCACCGGCCAGAACGACAACAACTACCGTTCAAGCTCCTTCTGGATCAAGGACAACGCCTGGGTGCGCCTGCAGGAAGTGGAACTTGGTTATACCATTCCCCTCAGGAGCAAGGTCATTCATGACTTCCGCGTGTGCATCACCGGATACAATCTCCTCACGCTCAGCAGCCTTCTGAGCCAGTATCACATGGACCCGGAAACGGCCAATTACGGTTATCCCGCTTCAAAGGCGGTGAACATGGGACTTCAAATCAGTTTCTAAGATATGAAGAGGATATACATAATACTTGCAGCGGCGCTTTCACTTTGCGCCTGCTCCAAATTCCTGGACACCCGCATAGACGTGTTTGACACCGTGGACAGGCTTGAAACCCGTTCCAGTACCCTGGCAAGCTTTGCCTATGCATACTATACTCCCATGGGAAACGGCTTCAACGTGATAGACGGGAACCTGTTTGCCACCGCCTCTGATGAAGCGGAGCAGGCAGCCCCTACTTCCGATGCCCAAACCTTTAACAAGGGGCTTTTATCGGCCGACCTTAACCCGCTTTCCTACAAGTACACAAACTGCTACGAGGGCATCCGGGCGGCGCATTTCTTCCTGGAATACGCAAAGGACGGAGAAAAATTCCTGGCCCTGAACAGGGACACCAGCACGGTTTACAACCCGGACGGCACCGTTTACAGCGTAGACCAGCCGCGCGCCTACAAGCGTGACTGCATTAACCTTGGATGGCGCCGGGCCGAGGCCTACATTGCCGAAGCTTACTACTACGGGGAGCTTATCAAGATGTACGGCGGCGTTCCCATTGTGGATGCCGAAACCGGACTTGCCCGTCAGGCCTCCTACGACGAAGTTGTAGAGCATATTGTGACGCTGATAGACAGCCACCTGGACCAGCTCAACCTTGACTGGAGGGTTGCCCTTGACGAGACCCCTGAAAACGCCATTGCCGACGTCACAAACTGGAATTTCCGCGACGAGACAGGCCGATTTGACCGCACGGCGGCCCTTGCCATCAAGGCCCGCGTGCTCCTTTATGCCGCAAGCCCCAGGAACAATCCCCTGGAGGACGAGGCAAAATGGGAAAGGGCCGCTGCTGCCGCCAATGACGTGATTCAGCTCCGCAAGTCCATTTTTGAGAAGGGACTTGGCTTTGGTGACGGCGCACGCTCTCACCCGGACTGGCACATGCCCGTTAACCGAGACTACGGCAACTACTTTGTGAAGAACAACTCCACCTCCGACGTAGAATCCATCTTCCTTGTAAGGCAGGCGGCCGGCAGCTCACTTGAACGCGCCAACTACCCCGTTGCAACCCGTGGCGGAAACAGCGGTGTTTGCCCCACCCAGAACCTGGTGGACGCATATGAATACACAGGCGCCCAAACCCCGGATCCTTATGCCAACAGGGATCCCCGCCTTGCCGCAACCATTGTTTATAACGGAAGCACCTGGAACGGCAACGTGATAGATGAGTCCAAGGGCGGAAACTATGACTCCCGCGTTGCCGGAGCAAGCCCCACCGGATATTACCTGCGCAAGTTCCTGGCCCCCAACCTGAACCTTGTGGAAGGCGGTAGCACAGACCACGTATGGCCCATGTACCGCTACGCCGAAGTCCTTCTGAACTATGCGGAGGCAATGAACGAGGCCTACGGTCCGGATGCGGATCCCGCCGGTTACGGCATGACCGCCCGCCAGGCCCTCACTGAAGTACGCCAGAGCGCAAGCACATCCCTTCCCGCCGTCACAGCCACTTCCAAGGCCGATTTCCGTGCCGCCGTGAAACAGGAACGCCGCGTAGAGCTGGCCTTTGAGGACCACCGTTACTGGGATCTTCTCCGCTGGAAAGACGCCATGAGCGTTCTGAACAAGGCCATCAAGGGCACTTCCGTAAGGAAGAACGAGCTTGGCGGTTTCCAGTACAGCTATCCCACAGTAGCATACCGCACATTCTATGAGCGCAACTATTATTTCCCCTTCACCCGCAAGGAGATTGCAAACGGCGCTGGATCAATTACCCAGAACCCTGAATACAACTAATATGAAAGCTTTATACAAGATAATCCTTTTCGGCCTTGCCCTGGCTGCAGCCTCATGCGGAAAAGAGGATGCCGCCAAGGACTACGGCTTTGCCCGCGTGTATATCCCGCAGGCAACGGTAACGGGTATAGACAATTCCTATCCCATTCCCCTGGGGCCGTTCTACCAGAACTCCAAGTACACCTGCTCCTACAGCAAGGAAACGGGAAAACTGGACATTGTGGTGGGCGTAATCCGCTCCGGCTATTTTGCGGTGCAGCAGGGTTACAGCGTATCCCTTGCGGCATCGGCCAGCCTTACCGCGGAAAAAGTTACTGAAACCGGCGGCGTGGCGCTTCCCGCAGATGTTTGCACCATTCCCGGCACCATCACCGTCCCGGACGGAGAGAGCGGAGCCACGGTAAAGGTAAGCGTAGACCTAAAGGCGCTTTCAGCCCAGCGTGCAACCTTCTATGATTCAGGCGTTTATAAGACTCTTGTCCTTGGACTTGAAATATCAAACCTTCAGGGACCTGCAGATTATACCCTTGCAGATGCCAACACTTCCGTAGTTATTCTCCTTAACCTTGGAAGCGAGCATTGGGACAGCGTTCCGGAGGGCAAACCGGAAACCGAGGTCCGTACCCTTTTCCCCTTAGATTGATAATCCGAAACCAATAATTAACCATTAACACCTTTATTTTATGAAAAAAGTCCTTTACTTTTTCCTTGCAGCCGTTTTTGCAGTAGCAATTGCAGCTTGCACAAAGCCCGCAAGCAACGGCACTCCGGAGGATAACACCCCCGCCGCAGAAGCCCCTACGGCCGACTTCGACTATGCCATTGACGGCCTGAAGGTGACTTTTACCAACAAGAGCTCCAATGCTACCGCCTACAAGTGGAACTTCGGCGATGACGAGACTTCCAAGGAAGCCTCTCCGGAGCACACCTACGCCGCAGCCGGCACCTACACCGTTAAGCTTACCGCAGCAAACGCCGACGGCGCCACCGCTTCCAAGGAGGCAACTCTTACCCTTGCAGGCGCAGTCAAGGCCTATTTTACCTTCCAGGCCCAGACGGACCGCGCAGGCCACTTCGGCCTTATGGTAAACTTTGACGCCACTGCTTCTGAGAACCCCAAGAGCATTTCCTGGGACTTCGGAGACGGCGGTGAAGGCAGCACTGATTTCAAACCAGTACACCTCTTCCCGGACTACGGGAAATACACAGTAAAGGCCACTGTCACCGGTGCAGCCGGAGACACCGACACCTATCAGGCCGAAGTTGACGTAATTGCCTACAACGAACTCCTGAAGGGCGGCTCCATGGAAGAAGATGACGCTCAGTACTGGACAGTTGTAACAGACTTTGCATTCCCTGCAGGAAATTACGATACTCCCGATGAGAACACTCCCGGCTGGCTGCACCAATTCGGCTACACGGAAGACGGTCCCAAGGGCGGAAAGGGCGGATGTGTCCGCTTTGTCAACAATCAAGTTCACGACCAGGCCAACAACTTCAAATTCTATCAGGCCATTGAGGTTGAAGAAGGCGACTATCTTGAGTTATCGGCCCAGATGAAATGGGGAGAAAAGACCAATGACTGCGGTCTGCTGTGGTTCGGTATCGCCGAAAGCCTTGACGATATTGGCAAGGACGGCACCTCTGTGGTTGAAATGTTCAACTACTGGGAACCCGACTGGGACAATATCGGCGGCAACTCCATTCTCCCTCTTGACAGTGGCTTTGAGGCAGATGACGCATATATTGCCGATAGCGCCACCAGGGGCATCGGCTATTCCAACGCCGGTGAGCCTGTTGCACACTACTGGGCACAGAAGAGCGGAACCGCATACTTCTATGTGGATTATCGTTCCGTATGGGGCACTTGCTTCGGCCCTGATGTGGTTATCCTCTTTGACGAGCTCAGCGTGAAGGTTGTTGACGCTCCGGAAGAGTAATTTTCCGTTAGTTTCAGACAGGGGTGGAACCCCGCCCCTGTCTTTTTTATTATCTTTGTAGAAGAATATGAAACCGACCATCCTCATATCAACGGCGCTGGCGCTTTTCATATCCGTTTCGGTGGCATGGGCCCAGGATACGGACAGCCGTTTCATGCAGGCGTTCACAGAGAATTTTGACGCTGCAAAGCCTCAGTATTTCAGCAGCGGGAGTGCCCCAAAGCTGTTTTTTGGAGTGCCTTCGCTCACCGAGGCGGGTACAACCGTGATGCTGGAGCGCATCCAGCCCTCAGACCCTGCAGGAGCAGGCCGAGGCCCGGAAATCTCTTCCTCAAAGCGCACGCACTTCGGCACATATTCCGCCCGTCTCCGCGTCCCTGACGTGAAGAAGGCGCAGCCTAATGTGGGAGCTGTGGTTGGTTATTTCACATATCGTTTTACGCAGGGGTTCGGCCTTTCTGAGATTGACTTCGAGTGGCTTATTGCAGACCCTACGCTTATTTACATAGGCACCTGGACAAGCGCGCCCAATAATGTGAATAACCTCCAGAGGGTTGGCCGAACCATTAATCTTGCAAAGGGACAGATCCTGTACACCAACTACAGGTCCTACCACGACGGTAACAAAAACCACAACTTTGACAGCTCCGACGACGCAGCCCTTACGCCCAGAACTATCTCCGCCATAGAGGGCTACGACGCCTCCAAGCGCTTTTATGTGTACGGCTTTGACTGGTACCCGGACAGACTTACCTGGTGGATAGAGCACCCGGATACCGGGGAGAAGATAATCCTCTGGGACTATCAGGGAACAACGCCCAACTTCTCCGGAATTCCCCAGCCGCCCACAACATACCTCATGAACTTCTGGCACACAAACAACTGGCCGGTAGACACAAATTCACGCTCCACGGAGGCTCCAAAGTATCCCTACTGCCTGGAGGTGGACTGGATGAAGTATGAACCGTATGATGCACTTAACATCAAGTGGAGAGAGGACAATAATTACTAGCCAATGAAGAAAACCGCCGTCATACTGCTGTCAGTGGCCCTTCTCGCCGGAGTTTCCTGCAGCTCCGGAGGAAAATATCCGCTCCCTGAGGAGGAAAAGCCAAAGCCGGAACAGCCGGAGGACAACCCTCCGGAGGACCCTGGTGATGAACCCGGTGATGAGCCCGAGGATCCGCCCGTTGACGTAACCCTTATGGAGGCCTTTGAGGAGAGTTTTGACAGTAACTCCCCCCTTGAAAACCTTGTGATGGACAAGACGTCTGACGGATATGATTTCCGTTACTTCCCGGGATTCCCTTCCCTTACGGAAAACGGGACCAAAATCCTCATGATGCGCCTGAGTCTTACGGACAGTGCGGGAAAAGGCCCCTCCGTAACCACAAAGGATTATGTCCACTACGGCAGCTATGCCGTCAGGATGCGCCTTCCGGATGTAACTTCCGTGCAGGCAAAGCTTGGCGCGCGCGTGGAATTCGGCCCTAAAGGCCTTGCTCTTGGCATTAATCTCTCTTCTCCCACAGTTGGGGAATATAACGCCGCTTCAAAGTTCTATATCTATGGTATAGACTGGAGCGCGGATAAACTGAGCTACTGGGTTAAAACTTCGGCCACGGCCGATAAAAAAGTGATTGAAGAAATCACTGAAAATGTGCCCGATAAGCCTCAGAAGCTTGCCTTAAAGTACTACCACAATGACGGGCAGGCCCCCAATTACCCCTACGAACTTGAAATAGACTGGATACAATATAACCCCTCCTGACAATGAAGCGTTGTCTTGTATTTTGCATTGGCCTTTTGGTATTCTCATTTGCCATGGGCCAGGAAACTCCCCGTTTCCACGGAGAGTTCAAGGAAGACTTCACGGAGTCTTCGTCACAGTACTTTGACTTTAACTACAGGCCCTCCGGTGAGGATTTCCGCTATTTTTCCGGATTTCCGTCACTCTCTGAGGAGGGTACATCCGTGATGCTTTACCGGATGGACCCGAATGACCCGGCAGGCGCAGGCCGCGGCCCGGAAATAATCTCCAAGGACTATACTTTCTACGGAAGCTATTCCGCCCGAATCAAGATTCCGGATCCCCGTGAGATTCAGCCAAACGTGGGTGCCGTGGTGGGTTATTTCACCTACAACATTGACAGGGAATTCGGCCAGAGCGAGATTGACATTGAATGGCTTATTGCCGATCCCAGGATCATTTACGTTGGCACCTGGACCGGAAAGCGCGGCGCTCACAACCGTGTGGGCCGAATCATAAACATTGCCACCGGAGAAATCCTTGAGACTATCTGGCGCAGCGATGTCCGTCACCCGGACGGCACCATCACCCGCGTCCCCAATACGGCTTTCAAGGGCCGCCAGAACAAGCCTTCACGCATTGAGGCAATTCCGGATTACGATGCATCGGCACGCTTCTACGTGTATGGCTGGGACTGGTACCCGGACCGTATGGTATGGTGGATGGAGCATCCGGAAACCGGCAAGAAGATTGTTCTATGGGATTACAAGGGCAAGAAAGTGTTCCCTGACCAGCCGTCAAAAACCGGCGTTCCCTGCCTTAAGAGCAAGTACAGGCTCAATTTCTGGCACACCAACAACTGGCCCGTGGAAACCAATCCCAATTCTGTTGAAAGGCCGCTTTATCCCTACGAGCTTGAAATTGACTGGATGAGCTACAAGCCGTTTGACAAATACAATCCGTATCTGTAGTTCCCGTTTTTTTACTTATCTTTGTGTCTTATGAGTAAGGATATTGTCATAAGGCGCGGAGAAGAAGTGGAAGACGTAGCCCGGCTGCTGTCTTCAGAGAGAGAAATCTACATAATCCATGACAACAATGTGGCTCCTGTGGCGCGTTCCGTCGCAGGGGCGCTTTGTGGAGTAAAGGCCGTGATAGGCATTGACGCCTCAGAGAGTCTCAAGACCATGGAAACGGCCGTAGGGCTAACGGAGAGGCTTCTTGAAGGCAACGCTTCCCGCGGGACGCTGGTGCTGGCAATTGGCGGAGGAATCACAACGGACATTGCGGGCTTTGCGGCAAGCATGTACAAACGCGGAATCCGTTACGCCAATATCCCCACAACTCTGCTGGCTCAGGTAGACGCCGCAATTGGCGGCAAAACAGGAGTGAACCTCCACGGCTACAAGAACATGCTGGGGGCCTTCCACATGCCTGAGTTCACGTTTTTGACTTCTTCCGTGCTGGAAACTCTCCCTCCGGTTGAGCTCCGCTGCGGCCTTGCGGAAATGCTCAAAACTTTCCTGATAGGGGACGCCGAGGCATACGAAAAATGCATATCCGGCGGCATCACCAATGACCTTATCTTCCGTGCCGCGTCAATTAAGGCCGAAATAGTGGCCCGTGACCCCCTGGAGCACGGAGTAAGGGCCGTCCTCAACCTTGGCCATACCTTTGCACACGCCATAGAGCACTGCTCCGGCGGGGCCATCCCTCACGGAGAAGCCGTTGGGATTGGGATTATCCTTGCGGCAAAGCTGTCGGAGGGTTTGGGGCTTGCCCAAACCGGCCTTACAGAGCGCCTGAAGGCAGATTTTGAAAGTGCCGGGCTCCGGACAGATTGCCCCTTTGGGATTGAAGATCTGGCGCAGGCTATGAAAAAGGACAAGAAGGACGGCAAGTTTGTGCTCCTCAAGGGCATTGGCCAGCCCGTAATTACCACCGTAAGCCAAGATGATCTGCGTAAGTATACAAAATAAGGAATTCCAGGAGATTCAGGAGATTCTGCAGGGGGTAGAGATGGCCGAAATCCGTCTGGACCGCTGCGCCCTCTCGGATGAAGAGATAGAGCTGCTCTTCTCCCAATCCGACGTCCCCCTCATCGCCACCTGCCGGATGGCCGAGGAACCCGGCGCCCCGGAAATCCTGGAGCGCGCCATTAAGGCCGGCGCCAAGTACGCAGACCTTGAAATGGAGGCCCCGGCGGCAGTTGGACGCCGTATACGCCAGGCCTGTCAGGAGTGGGGGACGGTTCTCATCCGTTCCTACCATAATTATGACAGCACGCCGCCCCTCCCGGTGCTTGAATCCGTTGTGGACAGGGCCCGCACCTTTGGCGCAGAGATAGTGAAGGTTGCCGTAATGGCGGCCTCTGAGCATGATTGGAGCGTTGTAGAAGCCTTATACAACAACGTTGAGCCCGGCTCCCTGGTGGCATTTTGTATGGGTGAGGCTGGCCGTCAGTCCCGCCTTGATTCTCTCCGGAAAGGAGCCCCGTTTACATACGCATGCCTTAATGAAAAAGAGGCAACGGCTCCCGGCCAATGGGCCTATTCAAGCCTTATGGATGCCCTTTACGGGAACTTCCGCTTTGTTAAGGCTCAGGAGCTTCCTATGCCCTCCTCCAAGAGCTTCGCGCAAAGGGCTATTGTTGCCGCGGCGCTTGCCGGCGGAACGTCCCACCTTAGCGGATATTCGGCCTGTGGGGATAACGAGAGCGCCATTTCCGTGGCCCGCGCCCTTGGCGCACGCGTTAGCGTTAACGGAAGTGAGCTGGTAATTGAAGGTATTGGCGCCCGGCCGGGCACTTTGCAGCTCCAAGAACTCCACACTGGAGAGTCCGGGCTCCTTACAAGGCTTATGGTTCCGCTTCTTTCCGTTCTTTCGGCTGGTCCCGTGCGCGTCACGGGAGAAAAAACCCTGCTTGGAAGGCCTCTGACGGGCGCTCACGACATTATGGCCGCCTACGGAGTGCGCCTATACCCGGAAAGTAATAATGATGTTACAGAAGCGCGGAAATCAGACTGCTACTTGCCTCTGAGCGTCGCTGGACCCATTATTCCGGGCCGTGCCGACGTTTCCGGACGCGGTGGAAGCCAGCTTATCTCCGGTCTTCTGGCCGCGCTTCCCCTTGCCGGCGGAAAATCCGTCCTTTATGTCCATGATCCCAAGAGCATTCCCTACCTCTTTATAACAGTAGACGTCCTTAAGAAATTCGGCATAAGGATAGGTTCTGAGATGGAAGGCGGGGACGATTTCCTTGAAACCCAGAACTGGGCACTTTGCACGGGCCTCAATTTCCGCATAAAAGGCGGTCAGGAGTATCAGGCGGCCTCATTTGCCATTGAAGCAGACTGGTCTGGCGCCGCGCCTTTCCTTGTTGCCGGGGCCGTTTTCGGGGACGTTGAGGTAACGGGACTTGACACCGCTTCCCTCCAGGCCGATATTTCAATAATGGATATACTGATGGAAGCCGGAGCGTCCATGTCTCAGCTTGAAGACGGCGCCCTTCACGTAATGCGCGCTCCCCTGAGCCCGTTCAGGGCCGATTTAAATAACTGCCCGGACCTTTTCCCCATAGTTTCCGTGCTTGCCGCCTTCTGCCCCGGAGAAAGCACTCTTCTTGGCGTAGAAAGGCTCCGCCATAAGGAAACGGACCGCGCCGCCGCAATTGTGGAAATGCTTGAGGCCATGGGCGTTACGGTAAGCGTAGATGAAGATGAGATGACCATCACCGGCATGGCCCTGTCCCAGCGCATAGCTACCGGAGACCTTCTCCGTGGTGGGACCTTCCGCTCCCACGGGGACCACCGTATGGTCATGGCCCTCCGCGTTGCCGCCCTTGGAGCCTCAACACCCGTTGAAATTGACAACACAGACTGCGTAGCAAAGTCTTTTCCTCAGTTTAATACATTGTTTGACAAGCTATGAACACATTTGGCAATAAATTCCGCGTATCAATCTTTGGAGAGAGTCACGGCCCGGTGATTGGGGTAACCGTAGACGGCGTTTTACCTGGAATCCCGCTTAGCGTGGAGGATTTCACAAAGGACCTTTCCCGCCGGAAGGCCGGAGCGCTTGGCACAACGCCCCGCACTGAGGCCGATACCCCTGAAATACTTTCCGGAGTATATGAGGGCCACACTACAGGCGCCCCGCTCACTATGATTTTCCGCAATGAAAACACCCGCTCGGAGGACTATGAGGGCTTCAAGGAAAACCCCAGGCCCGGTCACGCGGACTTCACGGCAAAGTACAAGTTTGGCGGTTACAATGACCCCCGCGGCGGAGGCCACTTCAGCGGCCGTCTCACCCTTGGCATTGTTGCGGCCGGTGTCATTGCCAAAAAGATGATGTATTTCGCTAAGTTCAACGCAGCTCTGAAAGAGGTTGGCGGCATCACTGATCCTGAAAAATGGCCTGATGCCCTAAAGGCAGCTGCCGCCGATGGTGACTCCCTTGGCGGAGTGGTGGAATGCGTAGTGGGGGGCCTTCCCATAGGCCTTGGAGAACCCTTCTGGGACAGTGTAGAGAGCGTTTTGGCTCACGCCGTCTTTGCCATTCCCGGCGTACGCGGCATTGAATTCGGGGACGGTTTTGCCGCTTCCCGCATGCGCGGTTCAGAGCACATTGACCTTTTCCCGGAGCACAAGTGCTGCCACGGGGAGCATGAGGAAGGCCATCACTGCCATCATGAGGATGGACAGGAGCATGAATGCTGCCACGGAAAAGGCGGTTGCCACAAGGCTCCCCAGCCGCCTGTCACAAACCACGCCGGCGGCGTAAACGGTGGCATCACTAATGGCAACCCGCTAGTATTCCGCGTTGCCTTCAAACCCACCGCCAGCATAGCAAAGGCGGGAGTTGGAGGCAGACACGACGTCTGTTTTGCCCTCCGCACTCCCGTCATTGTGGAAGCCGTGGCCGCTATCGGCCTTGTGGATCTGGCCCTTTAATTACCTTTTGAGCTTGCCGAAAAGCGACTTGAGGCCGCTTGAGATGGTGTCTCCAAGGTCACTGAGGGTGTCGTTGAGATCCTCCAGCTTGCCTGTGATGTTTCCAAGGCCGGAGCCGCTGTTATCCGGCTCATTTTCCAGGCGGTCAAGATGCTCCTGGGCGAATCGGCCATAATAATTCTGGGAATCTACGGAAACCTGGTACCAGTATTTGGCCCTCTGGATGTCTTTTTTTGTGCCCTGGCCCTGCTCATACATTTCTCCGACAAGGAGTGCTGCCCAGCCCTGGCCTTGCTGGGCCGATTTCTCAAGCCACTGGAGCGCATTCACAAAGTCTCCGCGCTCACGGAGCTTTTTGCCAAGGTGAAGCTGGGCCGACTGGCTGCCTAGAGCGGCGCCTTTCTGAAGATATTGCTCCGCAAGGGCGGGATTCTCATCCCCAATGAGAGACGCTAAATCGGCATATGCTTCCCCGTCTCCGGCTTCTCCCTGCTTCAGATAGTTCTCTTTTGCAAGTTTAAGATAGTGATCCGATGCCTCCTGGCTGTAGAAGCCGTAGGTTTTGGCGTCGTCACTGGTGAGGATGTTTGAAAGCTCCTCTGCAGCTGCTCCGTGACCGTTGTTGGCGGCGGCAATAAGGCTTGCCAGCTGCTCCGGCAGATGGAGATCCGTCCAGCTTCGGCCATCATAATAGAGGTCATCAAGGCTGCGGTCCGGCTCTATCTGGACGCTCAGGACCTGCTCCATGTAATCTCCGCCTTCAAAGAGCTGAACGCCCAGGCGGTCAAGGGCCTTGCGTGCATCCTCTCCGTATGCGTTGGTGGTTTTTGCCGATACTTTATACCAGTAGATGGCCTTCTGGATGTCCTTCGGCACACCTTCTCCGTTTTCATACATCTCACCGGCAAGGCAGGCTGCCCAGCCCTGGCCTTGTTCCGCGGACTTTATGAACCATTCCAGAGCCTCCGCGTACTGCTTCTTCTCACGGAGAATCTGGCCAAGCCACAGCTGGCAACCTTCATCTCCCTGGACGGCGCCCCTGCGGGCGTAATCCTCGGCCTTATCCCTGTCATTGGGAAGGAGGCTGCCCTTGTAAAGCTGCCAGGCCATGTCTTCCAGTGCCGGCGGGTAATCTCCCTCTGCGGCTTTCTTGAGATAGGAAAGGCCCTCTCCGTACTCATTTTTGTCGCAGCACTGCTTCCAAAGCTTGTACTGCTGCTCATAGAAAGCGGGATCTTTTGCAGGCTTGGGGCTTGCCGGGGGCTGAGGGGCGGACGATGGTCTATTGGACGGCTTTGCGCCAAGGAGGTCGTCAAGGAGGTTATTGTTGCTCATGGTTTATGGGGTTTACATTTTTACAAAGATATAAAATAATGCCCGTCAATCAAATATTATTGTCACGGAACCGGTGAGGCGAACGGGGGATCCGTCGTATTTGGCGGGCTTCCACTTGGGGGACTGCTTCACTACGCGCACAACTTCGTCGTTGAGGGCTTGCGATGCTCCTTGCAGAACCTGCACTTCCTGAATTTTGCCGTTCTTGCCTATTGCATAGCCAACCACTACGGTTCCCTTTTCTCCATTTTCCGGGCGCTTCACGCGGTCATACACCCACTTGGAGAACGCCCTGGCGGCATCGTCCCCCTCTTTCCCCTGGAAGGAAGGCTGCTGGTCCAGGCGCTGGAAGAAGGTTTTGCCGTGCTCCGGACCATCGGCCTTGGAAAGGAGGAGTCCGTCCTTCATTTCCTTGGTTTGGCCGGCGTAAAGGAGGAAGCGGCCCTTCACGGAAAGGGTGTCATAGCGCATTATGTCCATCTGTTTGAAGCTGGCGCCCGGGTTCTCCGGGTCCTGAAGGCCATACACCAGCATGGTTCCCGTGCCGTCCGTAAGGTAGAAGCTGCCGCTGGAGGAGCTGCGGATTTTACTCACGACGCCTTTCACAATGTAGGCGCTGGTGTCCTTGGGAGACACCTTCAGGAACTCTTTAACGGTGAGTTGTTTTGGCTGCGCGGCAAGGGTAAGACTTAGTGCCGTGGCTGCCAGGGTTAGTGCTAGGATCTTTTTCATAGATACAAATATACGGATTTTTCTGGCTCTCCGTCACGCTCTGCCGATGCCATGGGTCCATCGGCTGGACCTATGGCATCAAAAACAGGCCTAAAACGCGCCCATGGGTCCATCGGCCGGACCTATGGCATCGTCATGCCAGGCCCCGATCGGGCATCTCTTTGCAGGGCCGGTGCGCTTCCTTCCGAAACTTAAACCGCACCTACCCCTCTCAGAATATCTCCTGATGCGGGGTGGTGTCGTTTACCCCTGTCCTGGGACGTGGGTTAAACCGCAAAATCGGCCTCTCAAGCCCCAAACTGCGGTTTATCTTTCGGAGGGGAGGTATAATTATAGCCAAGATGCCACACAAAGTCGATATCCCGGAACAGTCATTTCGTCCCTATATACGGTTTTTCGTCCCTAATCCGTTGAAACGTAAAAATGTTTTTTGTGATGCTTGGTTTTAGAGAATAATCTCCATATTATTGGGGTCATCATAAAAACACAAAAATGATGACTATTGTTTTATATTTGGAATTAAGTAGCAAATTCGCTACTTTTGCGGTGGGAGGCTTCTACTATGCGGGGAAGTGAATTGAAGCGGCTTTTGAAGTCTCATGGGTGTTTTGAGTTAACATCCGGAAAAGAACACGACGTTTGGTTTTCGCCAATAACTCGGGCAAAAATCAGAGTGCCAAGGCATCAGTCACAGGAGGTGCCAACGGGGACCTTAAAAAGTATTTTAAAACAGGCAGGGATATGAGCAAACGAAAGATTAAGGCAATAATTGAAAAGGGAAAGGACGGAAAATATTCCGTGTATTCACAAGATCATTTTGGGAACAGCTACTTTGGCGGCTTTGGTGAAAGCGTTGCCGGAGCAAAGGAAGACTTTCTTGAGAGCGTGAAAGAAGCCATCCGGGAAGAGCAGGCCGAAAATCACCCTGTATGTTCTTATGAGGACGTGTCTGTTGAGTATAGCTATGACATTCCGTCTTTCTTCAACTTGTTTGATTTCATAAATGTTAGCAGATTCGCGGAGTACGCCGGAGTAAACGAAAGCAAGATGAGGGCTTACAAAAGCGGCGTATCCTTCCCCGGAGAAAAGACCACAGCTAAGATTCTCCGCGCCGTCAAGCACATTGGCGAAGAGCTTACTGCCGTCACGCTGCTTTAACGCCAAGATGTCACTCCAACCTGGACAATTTGACACGGGAAGTGCCAGATTGTCCATTTTTCGGCCAGTGGTCCGGTGGTTGCAATTCATTTAATCGGCCCGCAAAAGAGCCCCGGGAATAAGGACACGCCCCAAACCGGAACGATTAAAGTTTTTGAGCTATGTTACCGATGATTAGAAGGACAAGTGACAGCTGGATGCCGGACATTTTCAATGACTTTTTCGACAACAGCTGGATGGAAAGGCCCACATATACGGCCCCTGCCATCAATGTAATTGAAACCGAGAAGGAGTACGACGTAGAACTTGCCGCTCCTGGTTTGGACAAAGAAGACTTCAGGGTCCACGTCGATGCCGACAACAATCTCCACATCGAGATGGAAAAGAAGGCCGATAACAAGGAAGGCAAGCACCACGGCCGCTACCTCCGCCGCGAATTCTCCTACGAGAAATTCCAGCAGACGCTGCTTCTCCCCGACGACGTTGATGCCGATAAAATTGAGGCCCACGTGGA
>JAFZML010000118.1 GCA_017553255.1 Bacteroidales bacterium
AACTGTAGGTCAACCACTTAAGTAACACCAACGGGGGAGAAACATAAGGGTGGGCCAAGGAGCCGCGGAAGGCGGAGGGTAAAGAAATAATGACTATCTTTGTGTGATTAACCACTCAAAGACCGTTATGACTTTTCTACTACTGGCCGCAGCTGTCCTCCCCCTCTGGCAGGATATGCAGGCAACAAGCGTAAACGCAGAGACTAAACGCACGGAGGTAATCTACTATGAAAACCGTGAGGACGCTCTTGTGAAGGGCTTCCGTGAAAGCAGCAACTACCTGGATCTCAACGGAGTATGGGACTTCAAGTACTATGAGGATTACCATAATCTCCCGGAACCCTCGGAAGAGGTTGCCTGGGACAAGATCAAAGTCCCCGGAAACTGGGAGGTGCAGGGCTACGGATACGCGTACTACACCAATATCCAGTATGACTTCTGTCCCGTGAATCCTCAGCCGCCACAGCTCCCGGACATCTTCCCCGGAGGCGTGTATCACAGGACCTTCACAGTGCCATCGGAGTGGGCCGGAAGGCAGGTGTTTCTGAACCTCTGCGCCACCAAAAGCGGCACTTACGTATATGTGAACGGCAAGGAAGTGGGTTATGGAGAAGACTCAAAAAGCCTTCACCGTTATAACATCACGGAGTTCCTGAAGCCCGGGGAGAACCATCTCTTCCTCAAGATTTACCGTTACACCACGGCATCTTACGTAGAGGACCAGGACTTCTGGCGCATTAGCGGCATAGAGAGGGATGTATATCTTTCAAGCGAAAAGGCCGATACCGGCTTTGACTTCAGCGTCATCTCCACCCTTGACCAGGATCTCACAACCGGCATTTTCAAGCTAAGGATGCGCTCCAATGCCCCCGTAGAGGTTTTCTATGAGCTTCTGGACAAGGACGGAGAGGCCGTTGCCGATGCCATCTTTGAGTTCAGCGGGTCCATGGCCACCGTCACGGACACCATCCCCGCCGTGCGTAAATGGACTGCCGAAACCCCTGAGCTATACACCCTCCTTCTCAGGGTGAACGGGGAATACACCCGCTTTCATGTGGGGTTCAGAAGGCTGGAAGTAGTGGAGATCCCCGATCAAGTGGGAAATGACGGGAAATGGACCGCATGGAATGACGGAAACACCGTCACCCCGGACCAGATTGGGAGTCCCAGGATGGTCCATGCCTTCCTGGTAAACGGCCAGCCGGTTAAGTTCAAGGGAGTTAATCTCCATGAGCACAATCCCTACACCGGCCATTACACCACAAAGCAGAACATCCTGGAGGACCTTCTGCTTATGAAAAAGGCCAATATAAACGCTATCCGCACATGCCACTACCCCCAGCCCCGTGAGTTCTATGAGCTCTGTGACTCCCTGGGCTTCTATGTGTACGATGAGTGCAACATTGAAAGCCACGGCATGGGATACACCCTGGAGAAAACCCTTGGAAACAATCCCGAATGGCTCACAAAGCATATAGACCGCACCCTCAACATGTATAGGCGCACGGCCAATTACCCTTGCGTAACCATCCTTTCCCTTGGCAATGAAGCCGGCAACGGCGTAAACTTCTATGAGACCTACAAGATTCTGAAGGCTCTTGAGAAGAACGGTCAGAACAGGCCGGTAGTTTATGAGAGGGCCGAATTCGAGCACAATACGGACTTCATCAACCCCATGTACCCGGACACCAAGTGGCTTAAGAAGATGGGAGAAACCTATAGCGCCAGGCCTGTTGTCCTTTGCGAGTACACCCACGCCATGGGTAACTCCAACGGCTCCTTGGACCTCATGTGGGAGCAGTTCTACAGCCACGCCCATCTCCAGGGCGGCTTCATCTGGGACTGGGTGGACCAGGGCCTGTATGACGCGGAGCGCGGCTGGACCTACGGCGGAGACTACGGTGAGAATCCCCCGTCCGACGCCAACTTCTGCTGCAACGGAATTGTGAACCCGGACCGTGACCCTCACCCCGCATTCTATGAGGTGAAGCACATCCACCAGAACCTTTCCGTGAGCGCCAAAGACCTTGAAAACGGCGTTTTCCAGGTATTCAACCGCTACTATTTCACCACAGTGAGCGGCGTAAAGCTCAAGTGGTGGGTAGAGCGTGACGGCAAGCGCATCCTCTTTGCAAAGGGCAAGGTAAAACTGAACGTTGCACCCCAGGAGGCCCAGGAGTTCAAGCTCCGCCTCCCCAGGATGAAAAAACCCGGGCAATACCGCATCTTCTTCACTACGGCGGAATCCTGCGACGAAGTCCTCATCAAAGATACATCGGCCCCTAAAAAAGCGGTGGTGAAAGGCCGGGTTGGCTTCACGGACGGAGACACCCAGATTGTGGTACGCGGAAACAAAGTTGAGCTTGTATTCAATAAGGAATGGGGCTGCGTCAAGAGCTGGAAGGTTGCCGGAAAGGACGTCGTAGACCCTTCGTTCGGCATAAGGCCCAATTTCTGGCGCGCGCCCATAGACAACGACTACGGCAACGGAGCCCCCGCGCGTACGGCCATATATAAGGAGGCCTGGAAACCCATTGCAGTGAAGGCCGAAGATGCCGGCGGCGCCGTCCGCATCCTTGTCAAGGGCCAGGGCGTAAGGGCCTCCGAGGCATGGACGGTGTTCCCTGACGGCACCCTCAAGATTGAGGTTGAGACGGCAGCACAGCCGCTGGGGGACGTGGAAATCCCCCGCCTTGGCATTCGCTTCAGGGTTGCCGATGATGACTTCTCATACTTCGGCCGGGGCCCCGTTGAAAACTACTGGGACAGGATTTCCTGCACTTTCAAGAGCGTTTTCCACAGTTCCGCTTCCAAGGAGTATTACCCCTACGTAAGGCCTCAGGAATGCGGTCACCATACGGATGTGAACTGGCTTTCCATAGGAGGGCTAACCGTTCAGGGCCTGTTTGAATTCAATGCCCTCAGGCAAACAATTGAGGACCTTGACGGAGGTATTCAGAAGAGCCAGACACACATCACGGATGTGCCCTTCAACAGCTTCACGGAGGTGTGCATAGACTACCGCATGAGCGGCCTTGGAGGCTACGACAGCTGGGGTTCTCGCCCGGAACCGGCTTACACTTTGTGGAGCAATCAAAGCTATTCATACTCTTTCACGCTCCGTCCGTCCGGGAAAAACGCGCAGTTTGTCTATTAATTGGAATGGTTTATAAAAGTTTTTACTATCTTTGCGGTCCGTGCAAAACCAAAACCGTAAGTTAAACCATTAACCAATATTTAATTACAATGAAAAAGATTATCAACTTTGCACTTGTTGCATTTGCAGCCGCAGCGGTTTTTGCAGCTTGCACCAAGCCCGCTGCCAACACTGATGAGCAGAAGCAGGAAGAACAGCAGCAGGAAGAGCAGAGAGACATCGATGATGAGAACACTGCACTTGCAGCTAACATCGACGACGAGGATACTCCTCTCGCAGCACTTCCCGATGCTAAGGAAATGTCCTGGTGGTGGTTACTCATCGTTCTCGCACTCGGAACCACAGGCGCAGA
>JAFZML010000119.1 GCA_017553255.1 Bacteroidales bacterium
AACGACCGTTACGCCATCCTCACCGATATCCTTGGCGACGAGGATCATCTTGGTGACATGGACTTCAAGGTAACCGGCACCAAGGACGGCATCACCGCCACCCAGATGGACATCAAGGTGGACGGCCTGAGCTACGACGTCCTTGAGAAAGCCCTTGAGCAGGCCCGCCAGGGACGCATCCACATCATGGGTGAGATGCTCAAGACCATCCCTGAGCCGCGTGAGGACTTCAAGCCCTTCGTTCCCCGCATGGTCCAGATTGAGATTCCGGCCGAATTTATCGGTGCGGTTATCGGCAAGGGTGGAGAAACCATACAGGGCATGCAGAAGGAATTCGGCACCACTATTACAATTGACGAGGTTGACAACGGAGACGGCACCACCAAGGGTGTTGTGGATATCTTCGGCACTGACAAGGCTGCAATGGATGCAACCCTGGAGCGCATCAAGGGTATCTGCGCAGTCCCTGAGGCCGGCCAGGTGTACCACGGAAAGGTGGTGAGCATCCTGGAATTCGGCGCCTTCATTGAGATCCTGCCCGGTAAGGAAGGCCTCCTCCACGTGAGCGAGATTGCCTGGACCAAGACTGACAAGGTGGAAGACGTACTGAAGGTTGGAGATGAGGTAGACGTTAAGCTCCTTGAGATTGACGCCAAAACCGGCAAGATGCGCCTTTCCATGCGCGCTCTCACTGAAAAGCCGGAAGGTTACGTAGAGCCCAAGCGTGAAGGCCGAGGCCCTCGCCGCGAAGGTGGTGACCGCAAGGACGGTGGCCGTGGCCCCAGGCGCGACGGTGACCGCGGACCCCGCAGGGATGACCGCCACGGTGACAAACCCCGCCACGACGGCCCCCGTAAGCCCCGCTTCCAGGACGAAGAGCCCAAATCTTCAGAACCTGACGTGTTCTAGTATCTAATAAAAGAGACATCCTCTTCTCAAACCGTCGCTTCGCGACCCCTCCCACTTCGTGGGCCCCTCCCTCTTACACGGCCGAGGGTGGCCATGGGTTTGAGAAGAGGATGTCTCTTTTATTTTTGTTTATAATTCACTAACTTTGTGGAATATGGAGATGCCACAGAATCAAAGCATTCTCATTGATACGGATGCTGTTGTAAGAAAAGTGAACCACGGTAAACTGTTGCCGCGGCCCGTAATGAGTTTCCTCCGGAAGTTCATCCATGAGGAGGACTTCAACCGTAATTTCAGCAAGGGAAAGGTGGGAGCAGACTTTGTAGACTGCTTTTTCCAGGACCTTGACGTTACTGTGGAAATAATTGGAGAGGAGAATATCCCGGCTGAGGGCCTTTTCACATTTGCATCCAACCACCCTCTTGGAGGGGCCGATGCCGGTGTGGAGCTTGGCTGGCTTGCCCGTAAATATAATGATAAGGTAATAACCCCCGCCAACAGCTTTCTCCTCAACATAAAGCAGCTGGCCCAGTACCTCATCCCGGTGAACAAGATGGGCGGCCAGTCAAGGGAACTTTCAGGGCTTCTGAACGAAGCCTTCCACAGTGACCGCCAAATCCTTTACTTCCCTGCCGGCGTATGCTCCAGAAAGGTAAACGGCGTTATCCAGGACCTTGAATGGAAGAAAACCTTCATCACTAAAAGCCGTGAAACAAAGAGGGACATTATCCCAGTTTGGTTCTCCGGCCATAACTCAAAGCGTTTTTACCGCATTGCGGCATTCCGTAAACTCTTCAAAATCAAGCTGAACCTTGAGATGTTCACGCTCCCTGACGAACTGTTCGGGTACCGCGGCCAGCATTTTAAGATGGTCATTGGAAAACCCATCCCCTGGCAAACCTTCACCAAAGAAAAGACAGACACTCAGTGGGCGCAATACGTGCGTGAAACCGTGTACAAGCTAAAACAAGACTAAACCTATGGAACCAGTCATAGAACCTGTAGACAAGGCTCTGCTGAAAGAAGAGATAAGCCGTGCGCCGGAGCTCACGGAAGCTTCCCGCGGAGACATTAAGGTGTACTGCATAGATTATTCCTTCCCCGTTATCCTCAGGGAAGTGGGCAGGTTAAGGGAAATCGCCTTCCGTAAAGGCGGCGCCGGTACCGGAAAGGCCTGTGACATTGATGAATTTGACACGGATCCTTCATTTAAGGTGAAGCAGCTGGTCGTATGGGACTCGGAGGATGAATGCATTGCCGGCGGCTACCGCTTTGTGTACGGCTATGACATGAAGGTGGATGATAACGGCCAGCCCCTGATCCCGGCATCGGAGCTTTTCCATTTCTCAGAGAGTTTCATGAAGGATGAGATGCCCCACACAATGGAGCTCAGCCGCTCATACATTGTGGAGCAGCACCAGAGGTTAAGCTCGGCCAGAAAAAGCATCTTTATCCTGGACTGCCTGTTCAAGGGTATCTGCGTGGTGGCAAGGGACGGCAAGATGACAGATGTCTTTGGGAAGGTCACATTCTATCAGGATTACCCCCAGGAGGCCTTTTCAATGGTCACTTCCTTCATGAAGAAGCACTGCTACAAAGGCGATGAGATTACCCCGCACGTGCCCTACATTGCCACCCCGGCAAAGAATGCAAGGAAGCTGTTTTCCGCCAAGGAATTCAAGGCCAACTTCCATGCCCTCACGTCTTTCCTTCTCCAAAGAAAGATGTATCTCCCGCCCATCCTCAAATCCTATATGAACCTCACGTCCACCATGCGCTATTACGGAGCAATGGTCAATGAACCCTTTGGAGGCGTTATTGAGATGGGCATCAAGGTTCATCTCCCGGACCTTGACAAGGAACGCTGGGCGCTATACTTCAAATAAAATATGGACATCCTTACCAGCGCAGCACGGCTCTTTCTGAGATACAGGGTGCGCGCCATCCGGCGTTACGCCTTGGAAGGTGACGCCATCCAGCGCCGTACCCTCAGGATGCTGGTAAGAAAGGCCCGGAACACTGAGTGGGGCCGGGAGCACGGATATTCGGCCATCCATAGCTACAAGGACTTTACGGAGCGTGTGCCCATTGGAGATTACGCCTCCCACAAGCCTTACATCCTCAGGATGATGGAAGGGGCCAGGGACGTGCTGTGGAAGGGTGTCATCACCCGTTTTGCAACGTCTTCAGGCACAACGTCGGATGTGGTGAAGTTCATTCCGGTGTCCTCCCACGGCCTTAAACGCTGCCACCTCAGGGGCGGCCGGGACGTCACGGCAACGTACCTGGACCAGTACCGCAATTCTCATATCGGCAGCGGTTATTCCCTGGTTCTTTCCGGAAGTTTCAATCCAAAATTTACCAATGGCCGAATTAAGGTTGGAGATATATCGGCAATTATGGCCGATGCCGCCCCGTCCTTCTACAGACGGCTCCTGCATCTGGTACCATCGGCCAAAATAGCCCAGATAAAAGACCCACATGAAAAGTTTGAAGCCGTTTCAGACCTGATTATAGGCCGAAACATGGTGTCTTTCAGCGGACTGCCGCCGTGGAACATCATGATTCTGGAACTTGCCATGCGTAAAGCAGGAGTAAATACCGCAGAGGAACTCTGGCCCGGGATGGAGCTATTTGCCCACGGAGGGATGTCCCTGACGCCCTACAAGCACAAGCTGGAGGCCCTTTTCCCCTCCGGAAAACTTCTCTTCAAAGAGAATTACAACGCCTCCGAGGGCTTTTTCGGGGTTCAGACAGATATTACAGTTCCGGCCATAACCCTTATGCTGGATTACGGTAATTTCTTTGAATTCATTCCCATGAAGGTGTACGGGATGCCGGAGCAGCGGGCCGTCCCCGTTTGGGAGGTACTCACCGGCGAAGACTATGCCGTGCTGGTATCCACCTCTTCCGGCCTGTGGCGTTATAACATGGGAGACGTAGTGCGGTTCACTTCCCTGAGGCCGTACCGCTTTGTGATAGTTGGGAGGACGCATCAGAACATCAACCTCTGGGGGGAAGACCTCTCCGTGCAGCAGGCGGAAAAAGCCATGGCCCGCGCATGCGAAAAGTGCCATGCCGCCATTCAGGAATTCACCGTTGCGCCAGTTTTCCTGGAAGACCAG
Organism: Bacteroidales bacterium; assembly: GCA_017553255.1. GTDB lineage: Bacteria > Bacteroidota > Bacteroidia > Bacteroidales > UBA932 > Cryptobacteroides. Next base: position 4,035 of record JAFZML010000119.1, read on the forward strand.
ACAAGCCGAGGCTTTCACCAGTGGCTTGTGGAATTCACCAGGGAGCCCGCTTCCCTGGATGAGTTTGCCATTATTCTGGACCAGGCTCTCCAGGAAGAGGACCACGACTACGAAGACTTTCGTCAGTACACCGGCGGACAGCCGCTGCAACTTGTGAAAGCCCGCCCTGGCCTTTTCTATGACTGGCTTGACTCAAAGGGAAAACTGGGCGGTCAGCACAAGGTTCCAAGGCTTTCTTCCAGCAGAAAATACATTGAAGAACTGCTGAAACTGAATATATGAAAAGACTAATCCTTTCAGCCATTGGCGTTATATGCGCAATGAGCCTCATCAGCGCCCAGGAATACGGGGTGGTGAACATTTCCGTGTGCAATATGCGCAGCACCCCTGATTTTGATGCTGAGATGGTATCCCAGGCCCTTCTGGGAACGCCGGTTCATATTATTGGGAACAGTGACTCCCAGCCTTTCCCCTGGCCGGAGATTGAAACTCCGGACGAATACACCGGATGGGTGCATTACGCCACGGTTACGCGTATGAGCTTTGACCAGTATCATGCCTGGAATGCTGCCCCAAAGGCCGTTGTGACGGCACTTTACGGGGTGGTTTACGCCAAGTCTTCTACCCGCAGCGCCACCATATCTGACGTTGTGGCCGGAGACAGGCTCAAGCTCATCAAAAAGCGCGGCGCCTGGCTCAAGGTAGAGTTCCCGGACGGCCGCCAGGGCTGGATCCAGCGCAAAACCGCAATGGTAGAGAGGGAGTGGAGAATGAAGCTGGACCAGAGTCCGGCAGCAGTGCTGGAATCGGCCAAAAGTATGCTGGGATTCCCCTACATCTGGGCTGGAATGTCCCCCAAGGGGATGGACTGCAGCGGCTTTGTGAGAGCCGTCCTCTTTATGCATGACATCATTATTCCCCGTGACGCCGGCCCTCAGAGCAAGATTGGAGAAACCATAGAGGACCGTGACAGCCTCCAGCCCGGAGACCTTGTATTCTTTGGCAGCCGCAGGTCCAACGGCACTCCCCGCGTGTCTCATGTTGGCTTCTATCTTGGAGACGGAAAGTTCATTCACTCACTTGGTTACGTAAAGATTGGAAGCTTTGTCCCGGGCACTCCGGAATATGATTCCTTCAACACGGACAGATACCTTATGGGGGCGCGGATACTCCCCTACATAGACCAGGTTCCGGAAATAACAACCACCCTTACCACTCCTTTCTATGCAGAATAGACGTGATTTCCTGAAAACAGGTGCCCTGGCTGCTGCCGGGCTTGCAGTCCTGGGATGCGACGGTTTCACGCCCAGGCGCTCCGGCGGGCCCATCACCATGAAGTTCTTCCCGTATGAGCTTCAGCTCAGGCACACCTTTACTGTAGCTTCCTACAGCCGCACGGTTACCCCTGACGTTCAGGTGGAGATTTCCTGGGAAGGCGTCACCGGCTACGGAGAGGCTTCAATGCCGCCGTACCTGGGCCAGAGCGTGGAGTCCGTCTGTAACTTCCTTTCAAAAGTGGACCTTTCCCAGTTCAAGGATCCTTACTGCCTGGAGGATATTTTGAGCTACGTAGACAGCCTGTCTGAAGGGGATTCCGCCGCCAAAGCCGCCATAGACATAGCGCTCCATGACCTTGTTGGGAAGCTCATCGGCCAGCCGTGGTACCGCATCTGGGGCCTGGACCCCGGGAAAGCGCCGTCAACAACGTTTACCATAGGCATTGATACAGAGGAAGTTGTGCGAGAAAAAACTCTGGAAGCGCTGGGCAAGTTCAATATCCTGAAGGTGAAGGTTGGGCTGGACACGGATGCTCAGATGATTCGCGCCATCCGTTCCGTCACGGACGTTCCCCTGGCCGTAGACGCCAATCAGGGCTGGAAGGACCGCTCACAGGCTCTGGATGAGATCCAGTGGCTTGCATCCGAGGGCGTTGTTATGGTGGAGCAGCCGCTTCCTGTATCGGCCCTTAATGACACCGCCTGGCTCACTGAGCGCAGTCCCCTCCCCATTTTTGCCGATGAAAGCATCCAGCGCCTTGCCGATGTCCCCTCCATGTCCGGCGTCTTCAGCGGCATCAACATCAAGCTGATGAAGTGCACCGGCATGCGCGAAGGCTGGCGTATGGCCCAGATGGCCCGCGCCCTTGGCATGAAAGTGATGATTGGCTGCATGACAGAAACCTCCTGTGGCATCTCCGCCGCCGCCCAGCTCTCCCCCTACGTGGATTTCGCCGACCTTGACGGCAACCTCCTCATCTCCAACGATCGCTTTGACGGCGTGAAGGTAGTTGACGGCCGCCTGCAGCTCCCGGACAGGCCCGGGATTGGGGTAGAATTGATATAATAACCAAATGCTAATGAAACAATTTGTTGCAGCTATTATATTGTTGGTATCCCTGCCTCTGGCGGCGCAGGACTGGGAAGAATTTGTAGGGCAGAACTGTACATCCATAATGGTGGGTCGGGAGGCCTCCACAGACGGGTCTGTGATAACATCCCATACCTGTGACGGGAGGTATCGGACATGGGCTCAGGTGGAGCCCGCCGCAGACCACAAGAAGGGCACCATGCACCAGATTCTCCGCGGGACCATGACAACAAAGTTCAGAGGGGACACAACGGGCGTGAAGCTGATGGGAGAAATCCCTGAGGCCAGGCACACCTACGCGTACCTCAACACGGCTTACCCCTGCCTCAATGAGAAGCAGCTGGCCATTGGAGAGACCACCTTCGAGGGCCCGGACACCCTCATCAACGAGGCCGGGTGGTTCACAATAGAAGAACTTGAACGCATTGCCCTCCAGCGCTGCGACAATGCCCGCGAAGCCATCCTCCTCATGGGTTCCCTGGCCGAAAAATACGGCTACGGTGACAGCGGAGAGTGCCTCACGGTGGCCGATAAAAACGAGGTTTGGCAATTTGAAATAGTGGGCGTCGGCAAGGACAAGATTGGTGCGGCATGGGTGGCCAAGAGAGTCCCGGACGATCACGTGGCGGTATCGGCCAATATCCCAAGAATAGGCAAAATTGACCGGAAGGAGATGCTGGCCTCAAGCAACGTTGAAAAGGTAGCGCTGGAAAACGGCCTTTGGGACGGCAAGGGAGAGTTCATTTTCTGGAAAGCCTTTAACAGCGATTATGCTCAGGGCCGAAATTTCCTTGACCGGGAATTCTTCATACTCAGCCACTTAGCTCCGTCTCTCGGCCTAAGTTTTGACATGGATGAGCTCCCCTTCTCCGTAAAACCGGACAAAAAAGTTGACGTCCGGGAAGTGATGGCGCTGTACCGGGAAACTTACGAAGGGACTTCCTTTGATATGACCCGTAACGTCAGGATGGCGCGCCCTGCCACTAGCGAGCATCCGGCCGATACAATAGTGAGCCCCATCGCCAATCCCTGGCTCACCACCGCCATGCGAAACACCCTCAACACTTTAGCCCCCGGAACTGTGGAGTTCCGCCGCACCATTGCCGTGGCCTGGTGCGCATATTCCCATGTGACGCAGCTCAGAAACTGGCTCCCGGACCAGGTTGGCGGCATTTGCTGGCTCTCCCTTGACAACCCCGGCCAGAGCCCCCGCATCCCTGTTTTCAGCGGAACCACTAAGCTCCCTGAGGCCTACGAAACCTGCGGCCAGCTCCAATACGTCCCGGACTGCGCTCTCTGGCAGTTCCGCCGCGCCAATAAGCTTGCAACCCTTGCCTGGCAAAGGACAAAAGATGACTTCAATCAGGAAATCCTGAGAATTGAGAACCTGGCCTTTGAAGG
>JAFZML010000008.1 GCA_017553255.1 Bacteroidales bacterium
AACTCTTGGGGATGAACAGGGGGAAGTAGGCGTTCTTCACGCCGGTTTCCTTGAACATTCCGTCCAGGATGCCCTGCATCTTTTCCCAGATGGCGTAGCCGTAGGGCTTTATGACCATGCATCCGCGCACTGCGCTTTGCTCTGCCAGATCTGCCTTCACTACCAGGTCATTATACCACTGGGAGTAGTTCTCTTCCCGTTTTGTTACCTCTTTTGCCATAATAAATATTGCTTTTTTGCTGTTTTGTTGCTATTATTGTCCTTTGGAAAGGGGTTTGCAGGTATAATAATTGCAATATCTTTCCTTGGTGCCTTTTTATCGGCACAAAGATACTAATTTTATTGGATAAAGGAGGCTCTAATATGAAAAAGAGAATCTTGGCATACTTTGCCGCCGGCTTCGCCGCCCTCTCCTGCGGTTCGCTGGGACAGGTCCAGACTCAATCCTTTGACGACGGTCTTTATTACACAAAGCCCGCCGCTCAGGAAGTGGCTGTTTCAGATGATGCCGTAGACAACCTTCTGGCCGACACCAAAGATTCCCCCGCGTACATTATCAGCAACGGGGATACCCTTGTGGTTCCGTCCGGCCAGTCCGTACGTCTTTCTACGTCCAATTCGGTTATCACCGTTACTGATACGCCGTCGTGGGCGTGGAACTATACCTATCCCTACACCCCCTGGTACTATTACCCAACATGGGGCTATAATTATTATGGCTGGCGTCCCTGGGCATATTGGGACACCTGGTATTATCCGTACCGCTGGCGCTATTACAGCTACTGGGACGCCTGGTACCACTACGATCCCTGGTACTATTATTCCTGGTACAGCCCGTGGTACTACAGTTCATGGTACTATGATTCCTGGTATGCCAGGCCTTATCACCATGGCTATTACGGTTATTACCATCCCGGAGGCGGTTACCACCACTGGGCATCGGGCCGTCCCGCCCGCATGAGTAACGCCACAGGCGGGTACTCCGGATCTTCAAGGAGCATCGGAGGCTCTTCCCGCAGCATCGGGGCATCGGCACGTTCTACGGGTTCTGTAAGATCATCGGCTTCAAGGTCATCGGCCTCAAGAAGTTACAGCCCCTCCACCAGAAGCACGTCTTCTCTAAGCAGGAGCAGCAGGTCTACCGTCAGTAGAAGCACCACTTCCATTAGCAGGAGTTCATCTTCCGTTAGCCGTAGCTCATCCTCATCGGTAAGGAGCGGAAGCAGCACTTCCACAAGAAGCGGCTCGGTATCAAGGGGCAGCAGCTCTTCTGTAAGAAGCAGTTCGCCTTCCTACAGGAGTTCATCCTCTTCTTCATCAAGAAGCAGCTCACCTTCCTATAGGAGTTCATCATCATCCTCTACCAGAAGTTCCTCTTCATCAGGAGGCTATTCCGGAGGATACCGCTCATCGTCATCCTCCTCAAGCAGCCGCTCTTCCGGCAGTTATTCTTCCGGAAGCCGTTCATCAGGCAGCTATTCCGGTGGCGGCCGCTCTTCAAGCGGAGGATACTCCGGAGGCTCACGCTCCTCAGGTGGCGGCGGCTCCCGTTCATCTTCACACAGGTAGCTTATGAAAAAGACCATAATACTTTTCCTTTGCGCGGTGCTCGCTCTCCCTGCGGCCGCGCAATCATGGGATCAGGCCCAGATGTTCTCTCAGAACATATATGGCGGCACAGCAAGGAGTATAGCCATGGGCAACGCCTTCACTGCAGTGGGCGGTGATCTTGGCTCAATCGGCATCAACCCTGCCGGCGGCGCCGTTGCCGGATACAGCCAGTTTCTCATTACGCCGTCCCTTTCCATAACGGCCACACAGGCCCAGGGTTATGACGCCGGCGGGCTGGATCCTATCGGCCTTGGAGACCGCGTCTCTACCGGTTATACGCGCGCCAAAATGCCCAACATCGGCTTTATGATTAATATGGATACCGGTCGCAGACATGGCCTGAAGCGCGTTTCATTCGGCTTTGTGTCCAATGCCACCAATGATTACACCTACAGGGCAAACGCCTCCGGTTCATACTATGGCAAGTATTCCTATTCCGGTTCGCTGGCCTCCCTTGCACAGGGCTATACCCCTGAGGCAATAGGCGGGGACTGGTACAACACAGGTTATGGCCTAGAGCCAGACTGGAGCGCCATGATGGGTGCCCGCAGCCATATCTTTGACCACGTTGGAGAAAACAGTTACCTTGGTGTCACGGACCTTATGGTGGGCGGCAAGCCGGAAGCTGCCGGCCAGCTTTTCCAGAAATACGGTTACCAGACCAGGGGTTACAAGCATGACATTGTGATGAACTTCAGCACCAATTTCAATGACAAGTTCTACATTGGCGCAAACCTGGGCTTCACCACCCTGTCATATACTGAAGCAGAGTACTGGGAGGAAATGCCGGACGATCCTTCTACCTTCCCCAAGATAGAGTATGACGGTGGCGCAACCGTTGCCACCCTTAACTCCATTCTGGCAAAACGCAGTTACAGTGTCTCCGGAACCGGCGTTTACTTCAAGGCCGGTGTCCTTTGGCGTCCCATCGCCGGCCTCCGGCTTGGTGCCGCCATCCAGACTCCCACGCTTGTGAACATGACCGGAAGGTTAACCTGGTACGGAGAAACCAATCTCAAGGGTATTTATTTCAGCCCCTCCAAGAGTCCGGAGGATGAATGGGTGTACGCTCTCAGGATGCCTTTCCGCTGGAATGCCGGCCTGGCATATAGCTTTGGCAGTTTTGCCGTCCTCAGCGTAGATTATGAGATGGCCGATTATTCCCTTTGCCGGTACCGCGGTCGCGGTGAGTTTGGTTATTCCGACGGCAACTGGGGAGACCAGAACGCCGATATCCATGACGCTCTGGGCCTCGGCCACAACATCCGCGCCGGTTTTGAGTTCAAGCCCATGGAGTCCCTTGCTATCCGCGTAGGTTACAACTTCCTCTCCGGCTCCCAGAAGAACTGGCTGGTGTGGGATCTTGAAGACCCCGCAAACCCGCAGCTTTTCCTTGAGAGTCTTACCAAGGAGGAGCGTGCCGCCCAGGCAACCCACCTTGTGAGCTTCGGCGCAGGTTATTCCATAGGCGGATTCTTCGCGGATTTGGCCGTCCGTCTCCGTTTCATGCCCAGCAGCTACTTCACTCCTTACCGCTATTATACCTCCGGCGCCAATGTCTATGACAAGGTGGTAGACGTTGCCGCAGAGGTCCCTGAGGTGGTTGTATCGGCCACAGGCATTGAGCCTGTCCTCACGCTTGGCTGGCGTTTCTGAGGCTCCCACTGACAATTTGGCAGATAATTTCTGCTGGCACAGAATTGGATATTTTTACGGCGTCGCTCCGGAAGGGGCGGCGCTTAATTGTAAAAATTTAAAAGACTAGATATTATGGGTAAAATTATCGGTATTGACCTTGGAACAACCAATTCCTGTGTCGCGGTGATGGAAGGCAACCAGCCCACCGTCATCATCAATAATGAAGGACAGCGTACAACCCCTTCAGTGGTGGCTTTCACAGACGGCGGAGAGCGTAAGATCGGCTCCCCGGCAAAGCGTCAGGCCATCACCAATCCCAATAACACCGTGTTCTCCATCAAGCGTTTCATGGGTGAAACCTATGACCAGGTGGCCACGGAGGTTGCCCGCGTACCTTATAAGGTTATCCGCGGAGAAAACAACACTCCCCGCGTAGACATAAACGGTAAGCTCTATACTCCTCAGGAGATATCGGCCATGATTCTCCAGAAGATGAAAAAGACCGCAGAGGAATATCTCCGTCAGGAGGTCACTGAGGCCGTTATCACAGTTCCGGCATACTTCTCAGACTCCCAGCGTCAGGCTACCAAGGAAGCCGGCCGCATTGCAGGTCTTGACGTGAAGCGTATCATCAATGAGCCCACCGCAGCAGCCCTTGCATACGGCCTTGACAAGAAGGACAAGGACATGAAGGTTGCAGTGTATGACCTTGGCGGCGGTACCTTCGATATCTCCATCCTCCAGCTTGGAGACGGCGTATTCGAGGTCCTTTCCACCAACGGTGACACCCACCTTGGCGGTGATGACTTTGACCAGGTCATC
>JAFZML010000120.1 GCA_017553255.1 Bacteroidales bacterium
GAGCAGCAGGTAACCATTGACTCCCTGCAGGTGGAGCGCCTTTCCGGTCTTATGGGAGTGGGCCGAAGCTCCAAGGCGGAGCTTTCCCAGCAAAAGGCTTCCCTGGCCCAGAGCCGCGTCACACTGGTGCAGGCCCGGAACAACGTACGCGCCGCCGTCCTCGACCTTGCGCAGCTTCTGGAACTCCCCTCCTGGGACGGCTTCTCAATTGTACGCTTTGAGGCTCCGGCACCGGGAGATGTTTACCTCGGCCATCCAGACGACATCTACGCCGACGCCGTGATGGAGCGCCCTGCAATCAAGGCCGAAGAATTGAGGCTTCAGGGTACGGAGCGTTCCCTTGCAATTGCAAAGAGCGGATACTACCCTTCCCTTTCCCTGAACGCCGGACTTGGAACCAATTATTACTCCAACTTCCCCACCGCCGGGTTCTGGAACCAGCTGGGAGCCAACTTCTCACAGTACGTGGGGCTGTCCCTCAACATCCCCATTTTCAACAAGTTCCAGGTGAGGAACCAGGTGAGATCGGCCAAAATCCAGCAGGAAGCTCAGAAGGTGCAGCTGCGTTACGCCAAGCAAAGCCTCTACAAGGAGATTTACCAGGCTTGGAACGGCGCCGTTGCCGCCCAGGCCAAGTACGAGGCTTCCGTAGATGCCGAATCCGCCGCACGAGACGCCTTTGAACTCACCCAGGCCAAATACGAGGGCGGCGGCGCCACGCTCACGGACTTCTCCGACGCCCGCACCCGCTACATGAAGGCGCGGTCAGACCTTGTCCAGGCCTCCTGCGAGTACCTCTTCCAAACCTCCCTTGTCCAGTTCTACCGCTCCGGCTCGCTGCAGCTTTAGCCGCAACCATATAAGCGGAAAATTGCGTATCTTTGCAGCGCTATGAACAGGAAGGAACTGGAAATAATGGCTCCGGCTGGCAACTTCGGTTGTCTCATAGCCGCTATCCAGGGCGGGGCGGATTCCGTGTACTTTGGGATCGGCCACCTTAATATGCGCTCCCATTCGGCCAATAATTTCTGCCGGGAAGACCTCCCGGAGATTATGCGTATATGCCGGGAGTATGGCGTTAAGGCATATATGACGCTGAATATAACGCTGTACGGGGAGGATTTGCAGCCGGCGTATGACACTCTGGACGCAGCAAAGGCTGCCGGCGTGGATGCAATCATCGCCTCGGATATGGCGTGCATACTATACTGCCGGAAAATCGGCCTGGAGGTTCACATTTCCACCCAGCTCAGCATCTCCAACGTTGAGGCGCTGAAGTTTTACGCCCAGTTTGCCGATGTTGTGGTGCTGGCCCGGGAACTGAACCTTCACCAGGTCCGGGACATCCATGATGCCATCACAGAGCAGAATATCTGCGGCCCCTCCGGGAAATTGGTGCGCATTGAAATGTTTGCCCACGGCGCATTCTGCATGGCGGTTTCCGGAAAGTGCTATATGTCACTTAGCGCATACGGTGCCAGCGCAAACAGGGGCGCATGCCTGCAGCCTTGCCGCCGCGGGTATCTACTGACAGACTACGAAACCGGCTTTGAGGTGAACGTGGATAACAAATACCTCATGTCCCCCAAGGACCTCTGCACCATAGATTTCCTGGACAAGTTTGTTGAGGCCGGCGTGAAAGTGTTCAAGATTGAAGGCCGGGCCCGCAGTGCAGACTATGTGAAAACCACGGTGAGTTGCTACCGTGAGGCGGCAAATGCTGTGGCCGATGGCACCTACACCCCGGAACTTGGTGCATCCTTCAAAGACCGCCTTGCAACGGTATTCAACCGCGGCTTCTGGGACGGCTATTACCTTGGCGCCCCCATGGGAGAATGGAGCGCAGTTTATGGCTCCCAGGCCACCCGTAACAAGGTTTACATAGGGAAAGTCACCAACTGGTTTGGCCGCATAGGAGTTGCGGAAATCCAGGTGGAGACCCGTGACCTCCCGGCGGGCTCAGATATGCTAATCATAGGTAACACCACCGGCATCATAGAGTTTAAGGCCAGTGACCTTCGCGTAGACTACGCTCCCGCCGATACTGCCCCTCAGGGCTGCCGCTGCTCAGTTGCCGTTCCTCTTGACGGCATGCCGGAGGACCACGTGGATCCTGACGCGGAAAACTCACGCCTCCACCCTCACCGCGGTGATAAAGTTTACATTTGGGTTTAGGCCATCATCTGGGCCACAAAGTCCTCCGGAGAAATAACCGTCATGGGGTTAAACTCTCCGTTCTTTCCTTTAAGCTTCTTATCACGTGTGATGAAATAATCGCACACGGCATTGTACGCGCTGGCATACTGGGCGTCATCTTCAAGATCTTCAGAATGGAATGTCATTGCCCAGCTCAAATCCAACCAGTCTATAGCCGTTATTTCTGCAAACAGAAGCAGTTGATCTATGTATCGCTTGAAAGACTCATAATCAACGCCCATTTTCTTGACAGTATAATGAGCATCTATAATACTTTGTGTTGAGACCAATAACTTGAAGTTCTTCTTCTTGGCAGCCGACAATATTGCTTCTGACTGCTCTTTACAGGGACGGTCACATACTATCCAGTCCAGAAGGATGTTGGTGTCAATATAAACTTTCATAGCTATTCCCCTCCCTTTCCTAAGATATAAGCAAGTCTGTCGTCTGCGGCAAGTTGTTCCGGAGTGGGTGCCGGAACTAATCCGCTCAAAGCTTTAATTTGAGGGTCTATCTCAAAGTCTTTTGGCAGTTTAGGTATAGCAGGCTTTACGGCAGCAGCCACTATTTCCTCAAGGTATGCGTTTAGGGACATATTGTTTTGCTTTGCCTTGAACCTTGCGCGGTTAAGAATGTCCTTTCTGAACCGAATTACCGTTTGTTCCCTGATAACAGTTTCCATAGTGATATCATTTTTGCAAATGTAATCACTATTGATGAGAAAAACAAACAATGTTGTGGTGGAAGCTAAGTTACTGTTATTCAGGCATTTACAGAATCTTCTACCAGAAAAAGTTCTAGTAGAAGATTCTGTAATGCGCTGAAAATCAACGTGTTGGCCTCCACCACAAGGGGAGAACTATAAAGGGGAGAGGGATTAGACCGTGCGGCCGATAAGGCTTTGGGCAAAGGCTTCCAGGGCCTGGTGGCCATCGGCACCCATGCCAGCATCCGTGCCCTTGAAGATGGCGCGCTTACTGAGGTCTGAAATGGCCTTACGGGCATCTGAGGCCACGTCTACGCTGTCATAAAGGGCCTTCACGCGGGCAATCTTGGCGGCCTTTTCCTCAGGGGTATTTGCAGGAGCGTTGAGGGCCTCTATAATTCCATCGGCACCCTTTTCCTGCGCCCTGATGGTGAGCCAGCTCTTCTTGCAGTTGAGAATATCCCCGCCGATAGGCTTGCCGAAAACCTTCTCATCTCCGTAGGCATCAAGGTAATCATCGGCCACCTGGAAAGCCAGGCCAAGGTAGTAACCATATTCATAGAAGCACTCCTGGCTCCACTGGTCCGCTCCGGCAATGAGGGCGCCCATCTGGGCCGCGCAGGCAATGAGGACGCCGGTCTTGAGGCCGATCATTGTCATATACTCATTCATGGGGACGTTGTCCCGGCGCTCGAAGTCCATATCCATCTGCTGGCCGTCACATACCTCTGAGGCAGTTTTTGAGAAAAGTTTCAGGGCTTCCGGCAGGACTGCGGGCGGCGCCATGGCAATACGCTTGTACGCGTCTATGCACATTACGTCTCCGCTGAGGATGGCGGTATCCTCGTTCCACTTTTTCCATACGGTGTCATGGCCGCGGCGGAGTGGGCTGCGGTCCATGATGTCGTCGTGGATGAGGGTGAACGTGTGGAAAACTTCAAGCCCGGCGGCCGGCTGAAGGATTTCCGGGGTGAGCTCATCGGCATAAATACCGTAAGTGGTAAGGCACAGACGCGGCCTGATGCGCTTCCCGCCAATCTCAATCATATACCGCAGCGGGTCATAAAGCCCGGCGGGTTCCTTCTGGAATTCTATGTTGCCGAAAAGGCTCTTCAGGGCCTCCGTGATGGTGCTTTCAGGAATCATTGTGCCAAATTTTTCCCAAATATAAGCAATTTCCGCGACTATTGTTCTCCCCTGGCGGTGGAGCTCAATGAGTTGACTATCAGCGCGTTACAGAATCTTCTACCAGAACTTTTTCTACCAGACAATTCTGTAAATGCTTGAATTACAGCAACTTGGGCTCCACCACAAGGGGAGAAGTGTTAGGGGGTTGCCGTGGCTGTGCTATCCGTAAAGTTCACGGAGGACGGCAAGGGATTTGACGCGGATGGGCTGGTCCGTGTGGTGCTCAAGGTAGCCAAGGATGCTCTCACAAAGGGAATTGCGCACCGGGCCAGTGAGAGGAACCAGCATGGATTCGGAGAAACTTGCCTCCAGCATGGCCTTCATCTGGGGAAGATTCTCACGGGTGAAGGGAGCAATGTCTGAAAATGTGGGCCGAAATCCAAGGGCTCCTGCAAATTCCAGCAAAAAGCGGACGTGGTAGTTGGAAAAATCCGTTTCCAGGGCATTAAGGGTAAGGATGCTGCCAACGCACCACTCATAGAGGCCGTCTTCCACGGCGCCTTCACGGAGGGTCCGGAAAAGGACCTCGGAGAGGAAAAGCGTGATTGTGTTCTTGTGGATGTTCCCCCTGATTCCGCTCAGGGCGTCCCGGGACTGAATGCCGGAGAGTGACCAGAGGTCGCTTTTTGGGTTCTCCTGGACATCGGCCTCAAGGATATTGAGGGGAAGGAAAAGCGCGGCGGCGGCCTTTTTGCCCGGACGGACTATGAAGCCGCGCCGGCCATATTCCCTGGAGAGGGTGTGCACAACAAGCGCTCCCTCCCTCACCTTTGTGGTTGCAAGGACTATGAATTCCAGGCTACTCATTAAGGAACGCTGCCATTGCCCTTAAGGCGTTTCCGCGGTGCGAGATGGCGTTTTTCTCATGCTCGGGGAGTTCTGCTGCGGTAACGTCACGGCCTTCCGGAATGAAAATGGGATCATACCCAAAACCGCCGTTTCCATATAGTTCCCGGCCGATTTTCCCTTCCATTGTGCCGTCAAAGAAATGCTTTTCACCGCCGATAATAAGCGTGACGCAGGTGCGGAAACGGGCTTTGCGGGTGGCATAGGGCGTCTCAATGCCGAATTCCCTGGCAAAGGAGGCCTCCATCTCACGGCGGACCATCTGGTCCAGGAGCTTGGCTATGTTTGCCATTGGATCTCTTTCCGGGCCGGCGTAACGCGCGGTTTCAACGCCGGGGGCGCCGTGGAGGATGTCTACTTCAAGGCCGGAGTCATCGGCAAAACAATCCAACCCCGTTTTCTCATATATGTACTGGGCCTTTTCAAGGGAATTGGCCCGGAGGGTATTACCTGTTTCAGGGATGTCTTCCGTGATGCCAAGCTGGGCGGGTGTTACAATTTCAAAACCTTTTCCCAGTATTTCAGAAGCTTCACGGACTTTATGTATATTATTTGTTGCAAATACTAATTTCATGGTGTGATCTTATTTGAGATTCTTCGCTCAGAATGACACATAGTCTTTCAGATTGACTCCTTGTCATCCTGAGGAGTGGAACGACGAAGGATCTAATTATTTTCGGCCGCAAAGATAGCACTATTTTTGCTATATTTGCCTATCGATATGAAACGAATTGCTATTGTACTAGCGGCCGCGGCCCTCATTTCGGCCCCCGCTTATGCCCAGTCCCGTCAGTTTACGCTGGGTAAATGGGTAGAAGTCCATAACGCCATACTTAAGGAATTAAGCCGCTCTTACGTAGATTCACTGGAGGTTGGCCGAATTGAGCGCGCCGGCGTGGATGCCATGCTGGACGCCCTGGATCCATATACCGTGTATGTCCCGGAAGAAGAGCAGGAAAACTTCCAGATGATGCTCACAAGTGCCTATGGTGGCATTGGGGCAGTGATTTATAAGCCTGACGTTAACGGCAACGTCATAATCAATGAACCCTACGAAGGCTCTCCCGCAGCAAAGGTCGGCCTCCGGTGCGGAGATGAAATTGAGCTCATAGACGGTGTCACCACCCACGGCCTTGAGAGCGCGGAATGCACGGAAAAAATGCGCGGAAAGCCCGGCACAGACGTAGTTTTCCATGTCCATAAAGTGAGCGGAGAAGTAGTTGACGTCACAGTGCGCCGTGAACGCATTGTGCTCCCTTCCATTGAATATGTGGGCATGCTCAATGAGGCCGATGGCTACGTTCTCATGTCAAAGTTCACGGAAGGCGTGGGCCAGGGTGTCCGTGACGCAGTCCTGAAGCTTAAGAAAGAGGGCATGAAGCGCCTTGTGCTGGACCTTAGGGGCAACGGCGGCGGCATGCTGTCAGAGGCCGTTAACATTGTTTCCCTCTTTGTTCCCAAGGGCTCCGTTGTGGTAACGGCAAAAGGCCGCACCGGAGGGGAAACCTCTTACAAAACTTCCACGGAGCCGCTGGATACCCAGCTTCCAATAGTGGTGCTGGTAGATTCCGGCAGCGCATCGGCCTCTGAAATAGTGTCCGGGGCGCTGCAGGATTATGACAGGGCAACTGTTATCGGCACGCGCACGTATGGAAAAGGCCTTGTCCAGAGCATACGCCCCCTGCCCTATGACGGCCAGTTAAAGGTCACAACCTCAAAGTATTACACTCCTTCCGGAAGATGCGTCCAGGCCATTGATTACTCCCACCGCAATGAAGACGGTTCCGTGGGCCACATTCCGGATTCCCTTACCCATGAATTCAAGACTGCCGGCGGCCGAATTGTCCGTGACGGTGGCGGTATCACCCCGGACTTTGAGGTAAAGCCCCACAAGTATTCCCGCCTCACTTATTCTCTGGTTCTTGGCGGCATTGTGGACCAGTACGCCATGAAATATGTCCGTGAACATGCTTCTATCCCAGCTGTAGAGGACTTCCATTTCACTGAATATGAGGACTTTGTGGCTTTTGCCCGTGATAAGGAATTCGATTACCGCTCCAGCGCCCGCGCCATGTTTGATGAAATGCGCAAAACGTTGGAAGAAGACGGCCTTGCGGAGGCAATGGCGCCTCAGCTGGAAGCACTCAGGGCATCCCTTGAGATGGATAAGGACACATTCCTACGCCTCAAGAAGGATGAGATTATTCCGTTCATAGAGGAAGAGATTGTGGTACGCTATTACTTCCAGGAAGCAGGCATCAAAGTGCGTCTCCGCTATGATACCCAGCTCCATCAGGCCCTCCTCCAGCCCTCCATCTAACCCCGCACCCCTTTTATTTCTCCCCCTTTGGTGGAGCCCAAGTTGCTGTAATTCAAGCATTTACAGAATCTTCTGGTAGAAAAAGTTCTGGTAGAAGATTCTGTAACGCGCTGATAGTCAACTCATTGAGCTCCACCGCCAGGGGAGAACAATAGTAGCGAAAAAATGCGTATCTTTGTAAAAACCACCAGCAATTATGTCAAGAAAAAGGCGTGGAGGCAGCCAGAAGAGGGCGCGGACCCAGGAAAAGAAGACCAAGAAAAGAGTAGTTCCGGAGTATGTGGGCGTGGCCCGTATGTCCCGCGAGGGCTTCATCTATGTAAAGGTTGAGGGCCAGGAGGAAGACATCTACGTAAAGGCTTCCAAAACCCGCGGCGCGCTGCACGGGGACACCGTGAGGGTGGCCGTGACGCAGGAGGGCCGAGGTCGTGAAAAGCGCAGGAGCGGTGAAGTGATTGCCATCCTGGAACGCTCGGGTAAGCCTTTTGTGGGAATTCTTCACATTGTAGGCAAGCAGGCCTGGGTGCTCATGAGCTCCAAAACCATGCCCTATGACATTTCCGTCCCGGTACCGGAAGGCGCCCAGAAAGGGATGAAGGTGGCGGCGGTTGTAGACGGCTGGGAAAGGGGCGGCGGCCCTTATGGCCACGTGGTAGACGTCCTGGGCCTTCCCGGAGAGAATGAAACGGAGATGCACGCCATCCTTGCCGAATTCGGCCTTCCGTACCGCTTCAGCCCTGAGGTTGAAAATGCCGCAAAGGATATCCCGGATGAAATAACGGACAAAGACCGCTGCGGCAGGAAAGACTTCCGTAAAACCCTCACCTTTACAATTGACCCCACAGACGCCAAGGACTTTGACGACGCCCTCAGCTTCCGTAAACTCCCGGACGGCAATTATGAGGTTGGCGTCCATATTGCCGATGTAACATACTACGTTCAGCCCGGCACTCCCGTAGACAAGGAGGCCCAGGAGAGAGGAACGTCCGTGTATCTTGTAGACCGCACGGTCCCCATGCTCCCGGAAAAGCTCTCCAACAAGCTTTGCTCCCTGCGCCCCGGAGAGGAAAAACTCACCTTCTCAACGGTGTTTGTAATCTCCCCCCAGGCCAAGGTCCTGGACCAGTGGTTTGGCCGCACGCATATAATATCGGATTACCGTTTTGACTATGAGAAGGCGCAGTCTATAATTGAAGGCGCCAAGCCGGAAGAGGTCCCTGAAGATATCCAGGAGGCCATTCTCATACTAAACAAACTGGCCCTCAAGTTCCGTGACCGCCGCTTCAAGAACGGCGCCGTGAACTTCGAGCGTCCGGAAATGAAGGTGGACATTGACCCCAGCGGCAAGCCAATAGGCGTGCACCAGAAATTATCGGCCCAGGCAAACTGGCTCATAGAGGAGTTCATGCTCCTTGCAAACCGCACGGTGGCGGAATGGGCGGGGAAGGCCAAGCGCACCTTTGTGTACCGCGTCCACGATGAACCCAATATGGAAAAACTTGCCGGCCTGAGGGACTTCGCGGGGCACTTCGGCTACAAGATGGAAGCCCTTGACGGCGGCCGTGACATTGCCCACGCCCTCAATGGACTTATGGCCGATGCCAAGGACAAGCCGGAGCTTGGCGCCATCCAGATCCTGGCCCTGCGTTCAATGGCAAAGGCCTGCTACAGCGTAGACAATATCGGCCACTATGGCCTGGCGTTCCCTTATTATACGCACTTTACCTCCCCTATCAGGCGCTACCCGGACATGATGGTGCACAGGCTCCTCACGCAGTACCTCAGGAAGGGGCCCAACGCGGATTCCATGTACTATGCCCAGCAGTGTAAGCATGCCTCGGAGCGTGAAGTTGTGGCCGCAGAGGCGGAAAGGGAGAGTATCAAGTACAAGCTTGTGGAGTTCATGCAGGATAAAATCGGCCAGGAATTTGACGGTCATGTCTCCGGCGTCACGGAATGGGGCGTATACGTTGAGATTGAGCCCACCAAGATTGAGGGCATGATCCCCTATCGCACCATAAAGGGAGATTTCTTCATCTTTGACCAGGACCACTACAGGGCGGTTGGAAAGCGTACGCACAAATCCATACGCCTTGGAGACCCTCTCCGCATTCGCGTGAAGGGCACTTCCCTGGAGCAGAAAATACTTGACTACGAGCTAATTGAAGAAGACTACTTCACCACCCGCAACCTGTAGGTAACACCAAAGTTGAAGTTGTGGCCGAAGTTTGACAAGGCGGCATCCGAATTCAGCCAGTATACGGCATGGAGGCGGATGTCGTCGTTTTTAAGCGGGAAGAATTCCAGCCCGGCGCCGCCCGTAAGGAAACGTGAATTTACGGGGACAATGTCTTCCGGATAATCCTTGTTGAGGTCATAGCTACCCTTGGCAAAAATGGTAACCGAGGGGAACTTATATTCCAGTTTTAGAACGGCCGAATAGTCGGCGGGAAAATACTGCCTGGCAAGGCCTGCACGATACATTGCGTCCGCTTCCACCCCGAAGTTTCCAAATTCCAGCCTGTTGCCGAGAGCCGCGGTCACCCAACCGCTGTGGGAAGGGTCGTCCATCCAGTTCACGCTCCAGATGGTGTTCCACCAGGGTGCGATTTTGCCATACCAGATAAGGGCGGCGTGGTAGAGGTCATTGTAGCCAAAACCAAGGGGAGACTGGGTGAACTGAAATATCAGCGTCTGGTCCGGATTGATTATGGAATACAGATTGGCGCCAAGGGCATAGACATCCGGCATGCGGTCTGCGAAAACGCTCCAGTAATAAAGGTCTATGGGGGAATCGTCATACTCATAGCCGCCCACGACTACCGGAATTTTACCGCCCTGGACAGCCCAGTGGCTGGAAAAATCCCACCTTAGCCACAGCTGGTCCGTGGCATTCAGCGGAATATCAGGATTGTAGAGCGGTTTTGTGAAGCGCTGCTTCCAGTAAAAGGACAGATTGGGGCCGATATTACCGTCCAGCACAAGGTTCACATATTCCGCCAGGAGGCGGCCGGTAAACTGGCCACCGTCTTCAGTGGCTCCGAATCCCAGCCGGGCTTCCCCGTACAGCTGTTTGATCTGCCCGAAGGCAGGTGAGAAGGTTATCAGTAGCAGCGCTAACGCCAGTAGTCTTTTCATGGTGATGCAAAGATACAAAAAAATGCCGTATTCTGCGTCAGCCCACCCGCACTTTATTTGCATCAATGCGTGGAGGTAACCGCCTGATTGTCAGTGTTTTATAGAAAAACGTCTACCTGTTTTGAGGTAGACGTTTTTGCGTAATTGACTGAATGTCAGCGAGTTGCGCCCACGGGCCTTAGTCCTGGATAGCGGCAATGCCGGGGAGGATTTTGCCCTCGATGGCTTCCAGCATGGCGCCGCCGCCGGTTGAGACATAGCTCACCTTGTCGGCGAAGCCCATCTGGGTAACAGCTGCAACGGAGTCACCGCCGCCAACCAGGGTGTATGCGCCCTGAGCGGTTGCATCGGCAAGGTCCTGAGCAATCTGGAGGGTACCCTTTGCGAAGTTGGGGAGCTCAAATACGCCCACGGGGCCGTTCCAGAGGATGGTCTTGGACTTCATGATGATTTCCCTCCAGTTCTTCAGGGATTCAGGAGAAGCGTCCATGCCTTCCCATTCGTCAGGAATCTGGTCAATGGGGAATATCTGGCGGGGGGTGTCATTGTCAAATGACTGGCCGCAAACGGTTGCAACGCTCAGGGAGAGGTTTACGCCGCGCTCCGCAGCCTCCTTCATGATCTCAAGTGCATCCGGGATGAGTTCATCTTCATGCAGTGACTGGCCGATTTTACCGCCCTTTGCCTTAATGAAGGTATAACCCATGCCGCCGCCGATGATAAGGTTGTCCACCTTGCCGACCAGGTTCTTGAGAACAGCCAGCTTGGAGCTTACCTTGGAGCCGCCGATGATAGCGGTAAGGGGCCTCTGGGCATTCTTGAGAACGTTGTCAATGGCCTTGATCTCACCTTCCATGAGGTAGCCGAACATCTTGTCATTGGGGAAGTACTCTGCGATGAGTGCGGTTGAACCGTGTGCGCGGTGAGCGGTGCCGAAGGCGTCGTTGATGTAGCAATCGGCATAGCTTGCAAGGGTTTTCACGAACTCCTTCTGGGAGGCCTTCACGGCAGCCTTTGCGGCTTTCTTTTCCTCATCTGAAGCATCCTCTGCCAGGCCGCGGGGCTTGCCTTCTTCCTCTGCGTAGTAGCGGAGGTTTTCAAGGAGGAGAACCTCACCGGGCTTCAGGGCATCTGCCTGGGCCTTTGCCTTCTGGCAATCAGGAGCAAACTGTACGGGAACGCCAAGGCATTCACTTACGCGGCCCACAATGTGCTTAAGGCTGAACTTGGGATCTACCTTCTTGGGACGGCCCAGGTGGGACATGATGATGAGTGAACCGCCTTCTGCGAGAACCTTCTTGAGGGTGGGCATGGCCCTGCGGATGCGGGTGTCATCCGTGATTTCAAACTTTTCATTTAGGGGAACGTTGAAATCTACGCGGACAATGGCGCGCTTTCCGGCAAAATTGTACTTGTCAATAAACTGTTGCATAGAGTATGTATTGGTTTACATTTAATTATCTAACCTACAAATTTAGTAATTATTTCCGTATCTTTGCACTGAAATAGTTATGAATTATGCCTGTAGAATTCCCCGCATCATACTGGAAAGATTATGAACTCCTGGACTCCGGAAACGGAGAAAAACTGGAGCGCTTTGGAAAGTACGTCCTTCGCAGGCCTGAGCCCAAGGCCCTGTGGACCCCGTCCATGCCGGAGGCCGATTGGCGCCGTCTCTCCCACGTCACCTTCACCCCCGGCGCCGGTTTCGGCAAAGCCGGAAAGGAAGACAGCGGAACCTGGGACAAAAGCAAGAAAATGGAAGACCAGTGGGGAATAGCGTATAACGGAGCTCCTGACCCTGAAACCCATGCGGCGTCAGACCTGCATCTTTCCCTGCGTCTTGGCCTTACTTCCTTCAAGCACGTGGGCGTATTCCCGGAACAGGCACCAAACTGGGAATTCATCTACAGGGAAACTTCCCGCCTGGCCCGTATCCATAAAGCCAACGGGCTTCCGGCCCCCCGTGTACTGAACCTCTTTGCATATACCGGTGCCGCATCACTTGCCGCACGCTGCGCAGGGGCGGAGGTTACGCATCTTGATTCCGTGCGCCAGGTTGTCACCTGGGCCCGTGAAAATATGGAGCGCAGCGGCTTCCAGGACGGTATCCGCTGGGTTGTGGAAGACGCCCTGAAGTTTGCCCGCCGTGAAGCAAAGAGGGGGAACCGCTATGACGGCATCATCCTGGATCCTCCCGCATATGGCCACGGCCCGGACGGAGAAAAGTGGAAACTGGATGAGCTTCTCTTCGGCCTTCTTCAAAATGTTGCCTCTATTCTTTCAGAGCGTGATGCTTTCATGGTCCTCAACCTCTATTCCAACGGCTACAGCGCCGCCCTGGGAGAAACCGTGGTGCGTGAAGCCTTCCACGGCGCCTTCAAGGAGATGACTTCCGGTGAGCTGGCCTTCAATGATTCCTATGGCAAAGTGCTGCCGCTGAGCATCTACGTGAGGCTTAAGCGGTAACAAAGTTTTTATTAACTTTGTAGACTTTATTTAGAAATCTATGGACAGGAAAACATTCAATAAGTGGAACTGGATTGTGGCGCTGGCGGTGCTTGCAGCATCCTGCGCCACATATCTGGCCACGATAGAGCCCACGGCGTCCTTCTGGGACTGCGGTGAGTTCATTGCGTCGTCTTACAAGCTGGAAGTGGGCCACCCTCCGGGAAACCCTGTTTTCCAGCTTCTGGCACGCTTTTTCACCATCCCCGTAGACGCTGCGCATGCCGCAGTGGCAGTGAACGCCATGAACGCCATCCTGAGCGGGCTCACCATCTTTTTCCTGTACCTTACCATAGTCTTTTTTGCAAAGAGGCTGGTCAAGGGCCCGCTTACCACACCCCAGGCCATAGCCATCCTGGCGTCAGGGGCCGTAGGGGCAATGGCGTACTGCTTCAGTGACACCTTCTGGTTCAGCGCCGTGGAGGGAGAAGTGTACGCAATGTCGTCGCTTTTCACAGCCCTGGTTTTCTGGGCCATGTGCCGGTGGTACGACACCGCAGACAACCCTCACGCAAACCGTTGGATAGTGCTCATAGCGTTCCTCATGGGCCTGTCTATCGGCGTACACCTTCTGAACCTTCTCACCATTCCGGCGTTTGTGTTCATGTACTACTACCGCATGAACGAGGACAAGAAGCTGCCGGCCAAAAAGCTAATCGGCATATTCCTCATTGGCGTGGTGATAGAGTTCCTCCTGGTGTACCTCTTCATCCCCTACCTTCCCAAGCTGGCGGCCTTCTTTGACCGCATGGCAGTGAATGGCTTCGGCCTGCCTTACAACAGCGGCGCGCTGTTTTTCATGGTAGCTCTGCTGGCCCTCTGTTTCTGGGGACTCTTCCGCACCCTCAAGAAAGGCAAAGTGTTCTGGAACACGGTTCTCCTTTGTGTAACCACCCTGGTGATGGGCTTCAGCCTGTTCTCCATAGTGATTATCCGCTCAAGCGTGAAAACGCCCACCAACGAGTACCAGCCAGACAATCCCTACACCCTGGTGCGCTACCTCAGCCGTGAGCAGTATGGCTCAACGCCGCTCATTTACGGCCAGTACTGGGACGCCCCCTATGACCTTGACAACGCCAAGTACTGGGCTCCCATGAACGGCAAGTACATTAAGGCCGATGCCCCCACGGAAGCCATCTACAAGCCTGAAGGCAAGATGCTTTTCCCCAGGATGTGGTCATCGGCAGATCCCCGTTACGCAGAGTTCTATGAGCTCTACACCGGCGGCAAGGGAACCCGTGTCCGTGGCTCCAAAACCCGCAAGCCCACCCTTGGTGCCAACCTTGCGTACTTCTTTGACTATCAGCTCAACTGGATGTACTGGCGCTACTTCATGTGGAACTTCGTGGGCCGCCAGAACGACATCCACAGCCCCGTCCCCGGCAACGTCTTTGACGGCAACTGGGAAAGCGGAATTGGCTTCATAGATGCAATCAGGCTGGGTGACCAGAGTGACGCTCCCGCCCCGCTGCGTAACAACAAGGGCAAGAACCATTACTTCTTCCTGCCCCTGCTACTGGGTATCCTGGGCCTTGTTTTCCAGTTTGACAAAGACAAACGCGGCAGCTGGCTGGTGTTCCTCATGTTTTTCATGACGGGCATAGCCATTGTGCTGTACCTCAATCAGCCGCCGTACCAGGTGCGTGAGAGGGATTACGCGTACGCGGGCTCCTTCTACATGTTTGCCATATGGATTGGCCTTGGCGTACTGGCGCTGTATGGGTGGATTGTTGACGCCCTCAAAGGCCGAGAAAAACTTGTTGCCACAGGCGTTGGTGTCCTTTGCCTTGGCGTTCCCGCCCTCATGGCAGCCCAGAACTGGGACGACCACAACCGCTCCAACCGCTACACCGCGGTAGAAATGGCCACCAACTACCTCAATTCAGTTGGCCCTGACGGCTATCTTGTAACTCACGGAGACAACGACACCTTCCCTCTGTGGTATGCCCAGGAGGTTGAAGGCGTGCGTACGGATGTCCGCGTTGTGAATACTTCACTCCTTGGTACAGACTGGTACATAGACCAGATGAAGTGGGCCTGCAATGAAAGCGCCCCGCTGCCTCTCACCGTGCCCCAGAGCCAGTACCTCTACGGCACCAATGAGTTTGTGACCATCCAGTACGACGACGGCACCCCTATGTTCCTCCACGACGTAATGGAGGTTTTCAGGGATCCCAAGATGAAGGCTGTGTTTGAAGGCGGCGGAAGGTACGACTTCATCTGCGCACGCAACATAGTGATGCCGGTAAACAAGGAGAACTGCCTTAAGTACGGCATTGTGCCGGAGAAGTTTGCCGATGAAATCCCTGGGCACATTGTCCTTACCATGTCCAAGGACAAGAACTATCTCTCCAAGCCGGAGATTTTCCTCCTGGACCTTCTGGACAACTACAACTGGGACAGGCCGCTGCACGTCCTTAACCTTGGCGGAGACCTCAACGTGGGCATCAAGGATTACCTGATGTATGACGGGTTCAGTGCCCGTTTCTCTCCCATCAAGAACAAGATTTCATCTACGGATGCAGGAAAGGTAGATGCCCTGCAGCTGTATGAGGACATGAAAGAAAAGTACAAGTGGGATGCTCTGAAGCGCACAGACTGGTTTGTAGACTATCAGAACTTCTACACCTTCCTTGGCGTACTTAGCCAAAGGCAGCTGTTCCTCACCGTTGCAAACGCCCTCATAGATATAGGAGAGGATGAGAAGGCCATAGAGATGATGGATCTTTGCCAGGAGAACTTCCCGGAAGAGAATTTCCCTCTTGAGACTGTTTCTGTTGGTTTTTCCGGCAACGACTACATGGTTGCCCAACTCATAGAGAACTACTATTACCTTGGCGCCCAGGACAAGGCCCATGACCTTGCCGTCCGCATGACTGACGCCCTCATGGAAACCGCCTCCTTCTATATCAAGTGGGGCAGCCTTGGTATAAATGAGTTTGAAACCGCAGCCCGTATCCTTATCTATATTGCCGATACCTGCAAGCAGTACTCAGACACAGAGCTCTCAGAATCAGTGAACTCCAACCTGGACGCCCTGATTCACAGCGTAAGCTGATTTCAGCGTGGAGGTAAACGCCTCATCATCAACGATTTATAGAAAAACGTCTACCTTAAAACAGGTAGACGTTTTTGCATAATCTGCTGAATATCAGCGTTTTGCCTCCACGGGCAAAGGAGCTACAGTGCGGCTATCACGGCGTCGCATACTTCTCCTACGGTTGTAGGGATGGGAGCGCCATCCGGGAAACGCATTTTGAACTTTTCCTCAACTGCCAGTGAAAGCAGCATCATGGAGAGGGAGTCAATTCCAAGACCTGTGATAAGAGGAGTGTCAAAACTCACGTTTGTAAGGTCCGTGTTGGGCCTTATGACGGAAATCACTTCCTTGAGTCCGTCAAAAACTTCCTGTCTGGTCATAGTGCGTTTGCCTTATACACGTGCAACCTTCATGCTGCCGGTACGCTTGAAGTCCTCCGTGCGCACGGTCATCTTGCGGATCTGGTGTGTGGAGGGAAGCGTTGCGTTGATCTTGGCTACAAGGGCCTCCATGTAGGCGTGGATTTCTTCAGGAGTTTTGCCGTCAAATGCGGGCATGAACGGAAGAATCTCAAC
>JAFZML010000121.1 GCA_017553255.1 Bacteroidales bacterium
AGCGGCGCCAATGTTACCGTAAACAACACCGGCACCACTGAAAAGGTGAAGTATGAACTTTCCGGAAGCAGCTCCAACGGCTCCCTCAAAATCTACTCTCTCAACAAGCAGGCGCTGGTCATGAGCGGCCTCAGCCTTACAAACCCCAGCGGTGCGGCCATCAACAATCAGGGCAAAAAGCGCTGTTTCGTGGTGCTGGGCGGCACAAACACCCTTGCCGATGGAAGTTCCGCATCCTTTGCCGCAACCGGAGAGGAGGACCTCAAGGCCGTGTTCTTTTCCGAGGGCCAGCTCATCTTCTCCGGAGACGGCAGCCTTACCGTCACGGCCAATAACGCCGCGGGAAAAGCCGGCATCACCTCCGACGACTACATCCGCGTTATGGGCACCCCTACCATCAAAATCACCGCCGGAAGCGGCGCAGGGCATGGCCTCAGGGGCAAGGACGCCGTTTCAATTGACGGCGGCACTATTGATGTGAGTGTATCGGCCGATATGAAAAAGGGCATCACATCAGACTCACTGGTGGTGTTCAACGGCGGCGTCACAACGGTGAAAGTCACCGGCGGCACGGCCTACGACTCTGAAGATGCGGAGTACAAGGCTTCCGCGGGCGTGAAGGCAGACCAGGTGTTCAAGATGAACGACGGCACCCTTACCGTGACAAACTCCGGCCAGGGCGGAAAAGGCATCACCGGAGACGCCGTGGCTTATTTCAACGGCGGAACCGTCAATGTGGAAGTTACGGGAAGCAACTACGGCAGCTCAAGCAGCAGCGGCGGATTCGGCCCCAGGGCCACCACAACTGACAATTCCAAGAGTGCCAAGGGAATCAAGTTCGACGGAGACATCCACTTCAACGGAAGCGACGTAAACGTCTGGGCCTCAAGCCATGAGGGCATAGAGGCAAAGGGCGCAATGACCATCACCGGCGGCAGCGTATACGGATATTCGGCATATGACGACGGCATCAACAGCGCCGGGGACCTCACCATCAGCGGCGGTTATGCATGCGCCTGGACAGACGGCACAAAAACCGGGGCCGATGGCTTTGACGCCAACGGGAACATCTACATCAAGGGCGGCGTGTCCTACGGAGTTTGCATCCACGGCGGGGCCGATGTAGGCTTTGACGCCAACTCCGAGGAGAGGAAGCAGCTTGTCATAACCGGCGGCACCATCATCGCCGTAGGCGGTTTCGAGAGCGGATACAGCATGACCGGAAGCGCATACCAGGCCACCTGCTCCGGCAATACGTGGATTGGCGTGGCCGATATTATCGGCCTCAAAACGCCCTCAAGCAGCACTACGCTGGCATTTTACACTTCCGGCAGCCAGCCTTCTGTCACAAGCGGCGTAACAACCTCCGGTGGCACGTCCATTTGGGTAAACAAGGATGGTAGCCGGGGTTACATCCCGGGAACGCTGGACGGAGGCTCCGCGGTGACACTTAGCGCCTATAGCGGCAACAGTGGTATGGGCGGCCCCGGAGGCAACCAGCCTGGTGGCGGCGGCCCTGGTGGCGGTGGCCCCGGAGGAAGGCCTTAACAGCATTCCGTTATTTTTCATATATTTGCACTTATTATGAAGAGGCTCATCATACTAGCTGCTTCGGCGCTGCTTCTTGTCCCCATTGGAGCGGCAGCCCAGGAACAGCCCAAGATAAACAAGAAGAACCTTGTAATCAAGGAGTGGAACTCGGACCCTAAGGGCAGCAGCAAGGTCCTGGACCACGTAACCACCTATTCCCCTGACGGAAAGAAGATAGAGGAGATTGAGTATGACTCCAAGGGCCAGAAGTGGCGCAAGCGCTATGAATACGGAGCGGACGGAAAGATGTCCCGTGAGCTTGTATACGATGAGCGCAATCGGCTCCAAACCTACAAAACCTTTGAGTGGAACGAATTCTCCCGCAAAAAGGTCCAGTACACCTATAACGCAAAGGGTAAACTCCTTAGTATAAAGCACTTTGAGTATATAGCGCAGGATGCCGGAAACTAATCATATTGATTTTTCCCGCGCTCTGGCGGAACTTGGCCCCGTCACTCTGGAGGAGATGGACGGGGTAAAGCTCCTGAGCCGCATAGACACAAAGTATCTCACCACTGAAGAAGCTCTGTTGGACGTGTTGGAAGATGCCGCCAGGGCCGGTTACCGGGCCCTTGTGGTGGAAGGGAAAAAGATTAGCCGGTACACCTCAGTGTATTATGATACGGCCGGTCTCAGGATGTTCCTGGACCACCACAATCGGCGTCTTGTGCGCCAGAAGGTGCGCACCCGCACATACGTGGAATCCGGCCAGACTTTCCTTGAAATCAAGCGCAAGAACAACCACGGGCGCACAAAGAAAAAGAGGATGGAAATCCCTGCCGGGGAGCTGATGGACTTTAGGGCCGATAAAACCGCCTGCGACTACCTTGCCGCAAAGTCCTGGTTCACCGGGGACCAGCTCTCCCCCGTCCTAGACACCCGCTTCAGGCGCATTACGCTTGTGAATCCGGACATGACGGAACGCCTCACAATAGACACCTGCCTTGAATTCACAAACTTCCGCACGGGGCATGAGACCAGCCTTCAGGATGCAGTGATAATAGAACTCAAGCAGGACGGCCGAATCCAGAGCCGGATGAAAGCCATCCTCCTCGGCCGTCGCATAAAACCCGTCCGCGTAAGCAAATACTGCATAGCGGAAACCCTCACGGACCCTTCCATAAAGAGCAACCGCTTCAAGGTGAAGGTGAGGACAATTGAAAAGACAATCGGCAATAAATTAGTGATCAAATGATAAGCTTTCTTTCACGTTTTGTCCAGGAGGACCTTGCCTCCTTTGGCAACCTGGACGTCTCCGACGACATGCTCATGGATGTCCAGACCATCACTGACGCCATGATGACAACCGCCCAGAAGATAGGGGAACTTGGAATCCGTTTCGCCATCAATCTTCTGGTGTGCTGGCTCCTGGTGCATTTCTTCTACTATCGCAAGAGCCGCCGCCGTGATTACTATTTCACGTTCATCGTGTTTTCATCGGCCATGCTCACCCTGCTGTACATCATGGGCAACGTAGAGGTGGGAGTTGGCCTTACGCTGGGCCTGTTTGCCATTTTCGGTGTTATCCGCTACCGCACGGAAACGGTGCCCATCAGGGAAATGACCTACCTTTTCATCATCATCGCCCTGGCTGCGGTGAACGGCCTTGCCCCGCTGTATCACGTTGTGGACATTGCCACCGCCCCGCACTATGCCCTGAGCCTTGGTAATGTGGGCGTGATGGCACTTGTCAACGTCCTCATGCTGCTTCTGGTGTGGGTCCTGGAGAGCGAAAGCCTTGTGAAGCACGTAACCACCAAGTTGGTGCAGTATGACCGCATAGAGCTAATTGTCCCTGAAAAGAGGGATGAGCTCTTTGCCGATCTTGAAAAGAGGCTGGGAGTGAAGGTGGAAAACGTAGAAATCGGCCACGTAGACTTCCTGAAGGATTCCGCAATGCTGAAAGTATATTACAGGCTGGGAAAAGGTGAGAGCAATTCCGTGAACACCGTCACCCGAGAAAAGGACTACGTAGGATGAAAAAGATTGTCTTAGCCCTGGCGCTGCTAGTGCCGGCTGTCTCCTTCGGCCAAAGTTTTTCCACCGGAGGACGTGCCGCCGTGGGCGTTGATTACAAGGTTTCCAAGGGCTTCCACATTGAGGCCGAAGAAGAGGTGCGCACCGCAGATTCCTTTGCAGGACTGGGGAGCCTCCGCACCACGCTTGGCATAAGCTACAAGCCCCTCAACTTTCTCAAAGTGGGGGCAGGATACACCCTCATTAATCCGTATAAAATCGGCAAGGAACTTGACGACGATGTCCTGTACACCGGCTTCTGGGCTCCCCGGCACAGGTTTTTTGCCGATGTCACCGGTACACTGAAGCTGGGTAAATTCAACCTGTCTCTCCGTGAGCGCTTTCAGTTCACTCACAATGCCGATAACGATCTGAACGTGTACCAGAGCACCCGCAATGCCCTGGCCCTCAAAAGCAGGATAGGCGTGAAATACAAGGGCTGGAGATACGTTGAGCCGTCTCTCTCCTTTGAGGCGCGTGCCGCCCTCAATGATCCCTGGGGCTACACTTCCGGAAGTGCCCAGACAACCTCTGACACCAAGAGGGAGTTCTACACCTATACCCACACGGGTTACACCCACGCTTACTTTGACCGCCTGCGCCTGAACCTTGGCGTGGACATCACTCCAAGCAAGTATCACACTTTCGGCCCGTACATCCTTCTGGACTACAACATGGACTACAACATAGACACCAACGGCCCTGACAAATGGGCCACCAAGGGCGTACGCATCTTCACGGACAACACCGGCTGGGTGTACAGCACTGGCCTTATCTTCGGCCTGAAATATACCTGCAGTTTCTAAGGTTGCCGCCTGGCGCGCAAGTTGTTGTCCCTCAGTCACTTATACAAAGTCGGGTGCACCTGCAGGTGCACCCGATTGCTTATAAATAGCTGATAATCAGCTAATTGTTGGCCAGGAGATTATTCGCCGAGTCCTTTCTTAACGGCGGCGCTGAGTTCGTCGTAAAGGGCGTCAGTCTTCTCAAACAGCTCCTTGCGGATGCTGGTGAAGCAAAGCTTGGGATTCTCTGCGCCGGAACTCTTCACAACCTTTTCACGGAGATCATTGAAAAGGTCTACGGCCTTGTCAATAAGATTTGCAATTTCATCCGCGTTCTTGCCGGGATTTACGTTAAGGAAAAGGGTGCAGTCATCTACGAATGCGCCAATCACGTACTCAATGTCTTTCTTAATGTCTCTTAAGTTCATGTCCTAAAGAATTATATTGGTGCAAAGATACAATTTTTGAGCGACATTTCGCACGATGTCGCTCAAAAATGTCGCTCAAAAAGGGAGTTAAAGCGTCACCTCTTCCTTTTCCACCCAGGATTTCTGCCAGGTTTCTCCGCAGCGGGCGCAGGTAAAGTCACAGTGGTAATACCGGGTTACGTCCTGGACCATGACTGTGCGGTATTCTGTGCGGTACTGGGCCTCCCGGTCTACTTCCACATCCCCACGCATGGTAACTTTGTCACCGGTATATATTTTTACAGCCTCTGTCTTTTTCCGGGGCTTGCTCCTGACTTCCTTGTCAAGGACGTTCTGGCCTTCTTCATGGCTGGCATAGTAGCCGCAGTGGGGGCACACACTCTTGAAGAGGTTTTTCCAGATAGCCCATATTCTCCACAGCACAAAGGCCAGGGCGGCAACGGCCAGGCCAAAGTAGGCCTTATGAATGCCGTTTCCGTGCCAGTGGCGCATGGCTGGGAGAAAGACTATAACGGCACAGACCACGGCCAGCAACACATACAGGTATTTCCACCAGCGGGAGAACATACTGCTGTACAGCAGCGGATACAGGGCCGAATAAATTAAGAGCGGCACTACCAGCACCAGCAGGGCATCCATGATGTCCACCGAAAGGTGCTGTGTGCCCCAGACGCCGGCAGCGCAAAGCGCCGCACCCACCAGGACCTTGAGCACTATATCGGACATAAACTTGGACCGTTTCCTGGCCGGGAGTGCCATGATCACAAACACCAACACACAAATGGCGCAGCCAATCATCAGGATTGTGCGCCAAATGTCCAGTGACAGCCCCGCCTTTACACCGGTTTCGGCCGCCCGGTTTTCGGCCGCAACGCTGTTGGCGGAGAATGTGCCGATGGCGTTCAGTTGGGATAGCTGCGCCCAGCCGTACAACTCCGGCATATCCACATGGGAATAAGTAACCACTTTATGAACATGTGCCCAACCATTTACCTTCGAGAGCACATGAACTGTGTCTCCCTGTGAGAGCCAGAATTTGGTCTGTTCTGCGCCCAGTGCTTTGGGATGCTTGTAAAGCATCACCTTATTCTGTTTGGCGGTATAGACTTCCCGCGCTTCGTCTCCCAATCCTCCGCCGCAGGGGAGCATCTTATCAAGCGGAAGCCAGCCCTTGAATTCTTCCCGGGCTTCCATGGAGAAGATACGGGTAT
>JAFZML010000122.1 GCA_017553255.1 Bacteroidales bacterium
AAAGCGTATAAGGCCGATTTCACTGCCAACACGGCAAGGAAATCGGCCTTTTTCCTGAAAAACGTTGCCGTGTCGGCACCAAAAACGGCCTCTGGAGCGTTTTACGTGCAAACACGGCTGGCGCCCTGTCTACCAGAGTACTCTTCTTGTCATCATGAGCGTCCTGAGCGCCATATCACCATTCCCTGTCATCCTGAGCGTAGCGAAGGATCTTTATGGGCTTGGGCGACAGCCCCGGCAGAAGACCTTGAACAATATATGCCGGCCCTATATCGCTGGAGTGGGTGATAAGACTGATTAAAGCACCATGTCCCGGGCATAAGTAATTAAACAGTAAACGTCCGTGGCACGCCGGAGGCGTGTCCCACGGATTGGAGCCCGTCGCCGAAGGCGCTGCAACAATGAAAAGTACATCCTCGGACACGAAAACCGCGTTTTTTGTGTCTATAGCTGGCCCGAAGGGCAGCCACGGACACGAAAAGGGCCATTTATGCGCCCCACGGTGTTCCACATTCCATTTCTCCCCGCGCGGTGGAGGCTAATATGCTGATTGTCAATACGTTACACAATATTCTACCAGAAAAAGTTCTGGTAGAAACTTCCATAAGTTACTGATAATAAGGCGATTAAGCTCCACCACAAGGGGAGAAGTATAAGTGTGAGATGCCCGATCAGGGTCGGGCATGACGGAGGAAGCGGCCGGGAGGAGGAACGGGATGGGTTACTCCACGTAGAGAAGGAGGCCCTTGAGGTATTCGCCTTCAGGGTGAAAGATGTTTACGGAGTGGTCTCCGGGCTGGTTCAGGCGGTCAAGGATGCGGACGCTGCGGCCGGTTTCTGCGGCGGCGGAGAACACCGCCAGGGCAAAAGCTTCTTTATCCACCACCTGGGAGCAGCTGAAGGTGAACACAAAACCGCCGGGAGCCACCTTGGAGATGGCGGCGGCATTGAGGCGCTGGTACGCGCGTAGTGCGTTTTTGAGCGCTCCCCTGTGCTTTGCGAATGCCGGAGGATCCACTATCATAAGGTCATACTTGCCATCAGGGACATTCTTCACAAAGTCAATGGCATCTGTGCAATATGAAGTGTGCTGCTCCGTGGTAAATCCGTTAAGCTCAACATTACGGTCTACCATTGCCATGGCGCGGGCACTGCTGTCTACTGAATCTACGTGTTCGGCGCCGCCTGCAAGGGCGTAAATGGAGAAGCCGCCGGTGTAGCAGAACAGGTTCAGGACGTTACGGCCGCGGGCAAGCTCGCCCACGCGGAAACGGTTTTCCCTCTGGTCAAGGAAAAAGCCCGTCTTCTGGCCTTCTGTCCAGTTTACAAGGAACTTGTTGCCGTTTTCCAAAACCACAGTCTCATCAGGAAAAGATGAGATACACTCGCTTCGCTCGGTATGACAGGAATCGGTATGACAGGAATCGGTATGACAGGAATCGGTATGACAGGAATCACCCTCAAAAGAAGGGGCCTTCCAAAGATACCCGTCTACAAGCTCCAGACCGGCCTTGAAGGGAGCGGTGCCGGAACTCTTGTCATAGACCGCCTTGAGGGATTCACCGTACACCTCCCGGAGGGCGGAAGCAATGGCGTTTTTGGCGCGGAACATGCCCACAGAATGGGCCTGAAGCACGCATACACCATTATAATAGTCTATTATGAGGCCGGGGAGGCCGTCCCCTTCCCCATGAACCAGGCGGTAGCAGTTGGTGTTGCCACAGCCAAGGCCAAGGGACTGACGGAGCTTAAGTGCACGGGAAAGCATCAGGGTCCAGAAATCCGGGCGGGTGGGGTCCTCCTCAAAACTGAGGATCCTGACAGCTATGGAGCCAATCTGGTAATGGCCCATGGCAAGGACTTTGCCATCGGCCCCAACTACGCTCACAAGGTCTCCTTCTGCGGGATTACCCACAATCTGGGCTATTGCCCCTGAAAACACCCAGGGATGAAAACGCAGGATGGATTCCTCCCTGCGGGGCTTCAGAATGATTTTATCCATTGTCTTGACGGTATCTTTCAGGATGAAGCTGCTCATCCGTGAGTGGGTTCTTGGGGGATTTCAGGAGCTTCATATACATTTCCCGGCACACCCAGGCATCTGTGGCGGCGTAACGGAGCTGGCTTTCAGAGAGGTGCTCCGCCTCCCAGTTTGAGAGCTGCTGAGCCTTGGAAATCTTTACGCCAAGGATGATGGCGGTCATCTTCTTGACGGATTTGTCACGGATTCCGTATTCCCAAACCTTTGACTGGAGGTCTACAAAGCCCTTAGGCTTGAAAGCGGCGTACTTCTGGAGGCCGCGAACGTCATCTATGGTGGCGGCGCCAACTTTAAGGATGGCGGGATTTGCAAGAATTGAAGCCAGGCGCTTTGGAATGCCCGTTTTCTGGACACGGAAAAGGTATGCCCTGGTGCTTCCTGAAAGCTGCAGGAGCGCAGTTCCGTTGGAATGCTGGTCCTGGGTGAAAGTGGGACGGGTTTCCGTATCAAAACCCAGCACTTTTTGCCGCCTGAGGTAACGCAGGGCGGCATAGAAAGTATCATTCAGGGAGTCTACCAGCACAATTTCCCCCGGGAAGGAAACAAGTTCAAGCTTTGCTATTTCTTCCGGGCTAATTGAGATTGGGAACATACTCTGACTGGACATATTGAGCGCTTAGGGGCACTTTCTGGAGCCCTCCGTCAATGGATTCCTCCGTAACAAAGTATCTCACGGAAGTACGGTGGATATGGTGCGTGAAAAGATTCTCCTTCCTGAGAAGGGAATAAACGGCATCCACTATGCATGAACCGGGATCCAGTATCTGGAAATTCTGGGGAAGCATGGCCGAAAAAGCCTCTTCCTCCTCAGTTGCGGCGCGGCGGATAATTGGAATCTCCGACCAAAGCGGCGCGGGATCCTTTCCGTAACCGTCCATGATAAGGGCGTCCAGCTTCCTGCCTGTAAGCCTGTACTGCCTCAGGAGGCTGCGGAATTCTGTGCAAATGTCAAGTGCGGAATCCGGGGTGATGGAAATGACGTTTCCTTCAAGGCCGAGTTCCTCAAACACACTCTCATAGACGCCAGCCTCCCTCACGGGATCCGACGCCCATACGGCGATGTTCTTTGCACCACCGGCTACTGCAGCCTTCAGGCTCTCATGGACGGGAGTCATAAGACGGCATGTACCGCCGGTAAGCTGCTGGAGGGTATCTACGTCAAAGTAACCGTAGCGGGCGTGGAGAGAAGACGTGAAAACCAGGATCTTTGCCTGCGAAAGGCTGTCCCATGCAAAGAGGGCTCCCCTCACGGCGCATTCACGGAGGCTGTCAATGCCCACTGAATCTGCAAGAAAACTGGCGTAGGGTTCATTGTATGCGTCCATAATGACGTCAAAGGTTTCACCCGCAAAATCCAGCAGGGAATCCCTGACGGGACGGCCGTCAATGTTGTCCATACGGTCTGCGCTTTGGAAACGGCGGGCAAGATAAATGCCTTCCTGGCGTTCCCCAAGGAGCGCAATATGGCCATTTTCTCCAATATGCCCTGCACGGGCAGCAATGAGGCCGAGACCCGACGTATCGCTGGCAACCGCCGTCACCAGCGGCACCGTTGGACGGGGCGCAGGACCGTTTTCCCGGCAGGAAATGGCAAAGGCAGCCACAAGGGCCGCTATAAGTATTGCTTTTCTTTCCATCATTAGGTGCAAATTTACTAAAAAATCCTTACTTTTGTAAAAATAGATATAAGATGAAGAAGATTCTCAGTTTGGCACTTGTGGCATTATGCCTCAACGCTTTTGCCCAGAAGGCTCCCAGCCCCGTAAGCGCAAAGGATTACCAGTTCACCACCGTAAAGGAAAATCCCGTCACCTCCATCAAGAACCAGTACCGCAGCGGTACCTGCTGGTGCTTCAGCACCCTGTCCTTCCTGGAGAGTGAAATAATCAAGGCCAAAAACCTCAAGGATCCTGCCCAGTACCCTGATTTCTCAGAGATGTTTGTGGTAAGGAAGGCCTATTATGACCGCGCCATCAAGTACGTACGCATGGACGGAAAAATGAATTTTGCCGCAGGCTCAGACTTCGGGGATGTCATGGAAGTTGCAAAAACCTATGGCCTGGCACTTCAGGGGGATTATTCCGGCCTTCAGTACGGCTATGACAAACCGGTTCAGGCAGAACTTGACGCTGTGCTCAAGGGTTACGTAGACGCCGTAGTGAGAAACCCCAACAAGAAGCTCACCAAGGTATGGCCAAAGGGCGTTGAAGGCATCCTGGACGCCTACATGGGAGAAATTCCTGAAGATAAAGTTATTAAGGCCGATGCCCTTGGAATCAACCTGGATGATTATCTTGGCTTCACTTCCTATACCCATCATCCCTTCTACACAGCCTTTGCAATGGAGGTTGAAGACAACTGGCGCTGCACTCCTTCATGGAACGTTCCGCTGGATGAATTCATGGCCATCATAGACTATGCAGTGGATAAAGGCTATACCGTAGCATGGGGCGGAGACGTCTCAGAGCCCGGTTTCACCCGTGACGGCCTTGCAATCCTTGTAGATACAGAGGCTCTCGCAACCTCCGGCTCAGACCAGGAGCGCTGGGTTGGCAAGGCCGATGAAAAGCCCGCAGAGAAGCCTGCCGTAAAGGAAATTGAGGTTACCCAGGAACTCCGTCAGGAATACTATGATGAAAAAACTTCTACCGATGACCACGGCATGCACCTCTACGGCATAGCCAAGGACCAGAACGGAGTAAAATACTACCTCATCAAGAACTCCTGGGGAGAAACCGGTGAATACAAAGGTATCTGGTATATGACAGAGAACTTTGTAAAGGGTAAAACCCTCAACATCCTTGTAAACAAGAACGCCGTCCCCAAGGACATCCTCAAAAAGATTGGCGTAAAGTAAATGAGCATTAAAAAGCACATTCCCAACACCATCACCCTGATGAATCTCCTGTGCGGAGTTCTCGGGGTGATTTGCGCGGTGAGAGGAAGGCCGTACCTTGCCTTCCCGCTTATGCTTGCCGCGGCGGTATTCGACTTCTCGGACGGCCTTGCTGCAAGGCTCCTTGGCGCATACTCCAATATCGGCAAAGAACTTGATTCACTGTCAGATATGGTAAGCTTTGGCGTACTCCCGTCCCTTATGCTGGTTCACGGTGCGCAGGAAACAGGCCTTCAGCCCGGGTGGCTTTGCTACATTCCCCTGTTCCTTGCCCTCATGAGCGCCCTCAGGCTTGCAAAATTCAACGTGGATGAGCGCCAGGGAACGGATTTCATTGGAGTTGCCACTCCTACATCGGCCATAATGAGCGGAGCCCTGTGCTACAGCGGAATCAGCCTTCCCCTGTGGTTCATTCCGGCTTTTTCCGTGGTGATGGGCCTCCTCCTTGTGAGTGAGATCCCCATGTTCGGGATGAAGATAGCAAAGGGCCATAAACTCCTGGACGCCAAGAGGATAGTCTTCCTTGCCCTTGCCGTGGCAGCCATAGTCCTCACCATAGTCCTGCGCCTTAACTGGAGCGTTGCAGTGCTCCTTATCTTCGGCTCATATATACTGGAAAACCTTATTCTATGGATACTGAAACCAAAAAGCTGACTCCCCTGAAGTTCCTGCCGGATAAGCAGGACACCCCCTGGGGCAGCGTAGAGTATAAACTGGCAGATCTTGGATTCATAGACTCCATGGCCAGTGAAGGCTGGCTTGGCGGGAACACCCTCAGTGACATAATGCAGACATACCTGGAAAGGGTTTCCGGAGAAACTTCCTTTGACTGGTATGGCACTCAGTTCCCCGTCCTTGTGAAGCGCCTTTGCGTAAAGGGCCGCACTCCCCTTCACCTTAATCCGGACGACGAAACCGCAGAGCAGCGCTATGACGCCTTTGGAAAAACGGCCCTGTGGTATGTTGAGGATGCCGGTAAGGACGCCGCCCTGTACCTTGGCTTCAAGAAGGCAGTGGGCGCAGAGCAGCTCTATGAAGCAAGCCTGGACGGCAGCCTGGACAGCCTCCTGCATAAGGTAAAGCCCGGAAAGGGAGAGTTCTACCTCATCACCCCGGGAACGGTTTATGCCGCAAAGGATGTCACCATTCTGGAGATATCGGAGGCGTCGGAACTCAGCTTCAACCTTGAGAGTGACCTTGAAGAGGCCTTTGACCTCATAGACCTTGGAGCGTGGTCCAATCCACTTCCAAGGCCGGAAGGAAGCCTTGTTGCGGCCCTCCCCCAGTTCACGGTAAACCGCATTCCCCTGTCCCAGGCCCTCAAAAGCCACAGGGATCTTGACGACACCTTCCTCCTATACATCACCCTTGAAGGTGAGGCTGTAATTCAGGCCGATGGCAACAGCTACAAGGCCAGAAAGGGAGAACTTGTGCTGGTTCCGTCGGAAGTCACAGACTTCGGCCTTCTTCCCGCAGCGCCCGGCACCGTTCTTCTGGAGGTGAGGATGGATCCCCGTCCGGATAATGACATTGTCTCAGAACCAATTGAAGATGGAGGTCAGGATTGACAAATATCTTTGGGCCATAAGGGTATTCAAAACCCGCACAGAGGCCACTGAAGCCTGTGGCGGAGGCAAGGTAAAGCTTGGCGGAGTTAACGCCAAGCCTTCAAAGGACGTACGCCCCGGAGACATCATAAACGTAAGGAAAGGCGTTGTCAACTACACCTTCAGGGTTATTCAGGGCCTTGACAAACGCGTTGGCGCAAAACTGGTTCCGGATTACGCGGAAAACCTCACCCCTGAAGAAGAACTCCAGAAACTCCGCGCACCCGTTGAAACCTTCTTTGTGACAAGAGACCGCGGTGCAGGCCGTCCCACCAAGAAGGACCGCCGTGAAATAGAGCAGCTTTGGGATAACCTGGACTTCTAGCGGCCGCAGATATCCTTGAAATCGCAGCCCGCGCAGGCATTCCTGTCTTCAGTGCGCGTCCAGGGAATATCCAGATTGGTAATGTCCTGCAGCAGAGCCTTCAGCTTTGCTGTCATTTCTTCCGTATCTTCCGGATTCTCAGGCATTTCCTGAACGTTTCCGGTATAGAGATGACGTATGGAATAGATGGAATTCACAAGAGAGTATCCGGCAAGGGAACGCTGCTGGTGACAAAGGAGATCATAGATAAACAGCTGCATGGCAATCTTGGGGCCGCCATTTCCGTCTTCCACCTTTCCTGTCTTATAATCCACAACTCTAAGTTCCCCGCTCCGATAGCTGTCCAGCCTGTCTATGAAACCGTGAATCCTGAAGCCCTCGAAAGTACCAAAATAATGCTCTTCCCGGCCGATAATTGTGAACCCCTCCGTTCCGTCCGTTGCCGCAAGTAGAGAAGCGTCATGCTTCAGGGTAGAGAGCACATAGTCAAGGATAACCTCCTCCAGGACAAGGTTCCTGCCGGTTACCTCAATGGTATGCATCTCCTCCAGAACCTTCTCACGGATAAGCGCCTTAAGGCCCCCCAAGTCCTTTCTGAAAGCCTCCAGCATTTCCCTTGTAATGACCTTGGCCCTGCCGTAAAGGTCCTCCATCACGTGATGGAAAACGTTTCCAAGCATCCTGGAATCCAGAGATTCCGCAATCTCGTCCGGGTTTTTCAGGCCCTCAACGGAGTAATAATAGAACTTTGCGGGGCATTCGGCATAATTATTAAGTGCCGATGCCGACAGCAGCTTCCCTCTCACCGTTTCCACGTGCTCTGCGGTTTTCACTATCTCCTCCTCCGGCTTAGGGGCCTGCATGAGAGGCGCTGATGTAAGCCTTTCCAGCTTTACGCCAAAATGGTATTCAAGTTGCTTGATGTAGCGGCTCTCTTCCCCCGATTTAAGGCCTTCCGTACGGCTGTCATAGACAAGCCACACGTGCTCCGGCCTCTCCATCATCCTATAGAAATAATACGCCCACACGGCATCCTGGAATTCATATGTGGGCAGGCCGAATCCTTTCCGGAGCTCCGGAGGAATGAACGATGAACTTACGCTGCGCCTTGGGAACATGCCCTCGTTGGCGCTCAGAATGACAAGATACCTGAAATCCAGGGCACGGGTTTCAAGCGGGCCCATAATCTGGAGGCCCTTCAGGGGCTCTCCCCTGAACGGCACTGAAATGCCCTGGAACAGCCTCTGCATTATCCTGAGATGCGTTGCGGGAAGCACCTCCAGGTCTGTTCCCTTAAGGATATTGAGCTCCGTATGGCAACGCTTTGCAAAGTCCAGTTCCAGGAGCATCTGGGATTTACCGGTGAGGGTGCGTCCAACAAGGCCCACAACATCCTGGAAATAC
>JAFZML010000123.1 GCA_017553255.1 Bacteroidales bacterium
AGGGCCTCAATCCCGAAGAAGGATGTGGGAACGGCCCACAGGAAAATGAAAATGAGGAGTACCAGGGGCAGGAACACCCACATTTTAAGGTTAAACTTCTTTTCCATAACTATATTTTATTTTTCGTATTCAAAACGGATATCCACGGGGATCTTCTCAAGCTCCAGGGCCACAACGTCCTGCTGGATGGCCTGGGGAACAAAGGCGTAGGTGCCTGCAAATTCTACGGCAGCATCATAGTCTCCGCCTGCCTGAATGTCCTTAATTGCCTCATTGAGGGCCTCCAGGGCGGCAATGGTTTTGGCGTAATCAATGACGTATTTTCCGGAGACTTTGCGGGAAATTGCGCCCTGCTCAGTGAGGTAATTGTACACAATGAGATTTGCGCGGCCGGTGGCATCGGCAAAACCAAAGCGCGTGGAACGGATGGTATTTGCAATGAAGGTTGCAACCACGTCCTGTTTTGTGATGAGGGCGCCAATGTGGTTTCCTTCCACCATTTGGGCCGATAGCAAAGCTCCCAGCACGTGGGCCTCGGCCTTCTCAAACGTAAGGGCCTCGTTGCCAAGGGCGGCGTTTTTCTCCACCATGCTCTTTGCAATTTCGCGGAAAACTATCTCCCACCAGAAGGCGTTGGCGTCCAGGTGAGCCTGGTCCTCCCCTTCAAAGAGGAGCATTCCGGCCGGGAACACGGTGCGGTTGAACTTTTCCCTTATGATGTTGTCAAAGATGATGGCGCGGTTACCGGAAAGGTTGCACCCGATGTTCTTGTAACCGGCGTTGGGATAACCTCCGTAATAGATTACGTCACAGGAATATACCTTTGAGCCGAATTCCGGATCCAGGCCGGGAACATCCGCACAGACATCCCTCAGGAGATTCGTGCGTTCCTCGTTCTTCAGGAGGACGTATGCGCCGTAGGAGGCCTTGATGCCGTAAAGTTCGTCGTCGATAGTCTCTCCGGGGCCAATCACCAGGTCCATCTTGGAATCCGTCATCTCCTGCCAGGCAAACTCGCTTGCAAGGTAGTTGTCCGTGAGAACGTCTTCGGCCTTTGCAAGGAGGTACTGACGCACGCTTTCCTTGATGGTTATATCGGCCGCAGCCTTCAGGAGGTCAGAAATCTTCCGGACCTGCTCCTTATAGGCGTCATGGTACCACACAACCTCAAGGGAACCGTCTTCCTTCCGGCGGATAATGGTATAGGGGCTTTCCTTTGCAGGGTCCTTCAGGGCCTTGAACTCCTCATCCGTCATATCTGCGGGGTAGAAGCAGGCGCCAAGGGGCTTAGGACCGTAGCCGTAGATGAAAGGCTCTCCGTCTATACGGTTCCAGGGGCCGTAGTTCACGTAGGCGAACTCTTTTTCGGCCGAGTCCTCAAGGGCGTCAAAGGTGGATTTTGGGCCGAAGTTTTGCTGCCAGTAGATGGCATCGGCCTGGTCTGAGGCAAATCTGTAGAGGTTCAGGACCTCTTTTCCGTTGTCCGATATCCCTGAAAGATCCGGTGCCGGAATGGTTACAAGCGCGTAGTTTTCCAGCAGGCGGGCCGCCTTTGTGCGCTTTCCTCCGCAAGAGGAGACGCTGGCCACAACCGCTGCAACGGCAAGCGCTGCAATGAGCTTTCTCATAAAGTTGGTTTAAAGTTTTATTTAGCTTACAAATTTACAACTTTTTGACAGCATAAACAAGCCTGCCGCATAACCTTCTCCCTGTCAATCACTTACTGATAGTCGGGTGCACCTGCAGGTGCACCCGACTATCAGTAAAACACTGAGCGTCAGTTATTTACGCGCCAGGCTAGATTGTTCCCTGTTCAAGCATAGCTGTTGCAACCTTCATGAAGCCGGCAATGTTGGCGCCTTTCACGTAGTCAATGGGGCCGTCGGGCTGGGTGCCGTACTTCACGCACTGCTCATGGATGGACTTCATGATGAAGTGGAGCTTGGCGTCTACTTCCTCACCGCTCCAGGAGATGTGTTCCGCGTTCTGGGTCATTTCCAGACCGGAAGTGGCCACGCCGCCGGCGTTCACGGCCTTGCCGGGAGCGAAGAGGATGCCGTTGTGCTGGAAGAAGTGGATTGCTTCCGGCTGGCAGCCCATGTTGGAGACCTCGCAGCAGCAGATGCAGCCGTTGGCCTTCAGCTCTTTGGCATCGGCCTCAGAAAGCTCATTCTGGAAGGCGCAAGGAAGGGCGATGTCCACGGGAATGCTCCAGCTCTTCTTGCCGGGAGTGAACACGGCCTTGCCGGGGAACTTGGTTGCCATATCTTCCACCTTGTCACGGTTGGAAGCGCGCATAACCAGCATATAATCAATCATTTCCTTGGTAATGCCATCCGGGATGTGGCAAACGCCGTCCGGGCCGGAAATGGCCACAACCTTTGCGCCAAGTTCAGTGGCCTTGATGCAGGCGCCCCATGCTACATTGCCGAATCCGGAAACTGCAACCTTCTTGCCCTTGATGTCAATGCCAGCCTTCTCCAGAAGGTGATGGGTGAAGTAAAGTGCGCCAAAGCCCGTTGCCTCAGGACGAAGAATTGAGCCGCCCCAGGTGCCGCCCTTACCGGTGAGAACGCCGGTGTTGTACTGACGGGCCAGCTTCTTGTACATGCCGTAAAGGTAACCAATTTCACGGCCACCTACGCCCACATCACCTGCAGGGATATCCTGATCAGGGCCAATACAGTTCCAAAGCTCAAGCATAAATGCCTGGCAGAAACGCATGATCTCATCGTTGGACTTACCCTTGGGGTCAAAGTCCGATCCGCCCTTTGCACCGCCCATAGGAAGGGTTGTGAGGGCGTTTTTGAAGGTTTGTTCAAAGCCCAGGAACTTGAGCATTGAAGGGGTGACAGCCCTGTGGAAGCGGAGGCCTCCCTTGTAAGGGCCAATAGCACTGTTGAACTGGATGCGGTATCCGGTGTTGGTTTGGACTTCACCGCGGTCGTCAATCCAGGTTACGCGGAAAGAGAAGATACGGTCCGGTTCCACAATCCTTTCCACAATCTTTGCCTGCTCAAACTCTGGATGCTGGTTGTATACGTCCTCAATGGATTCCAGAACTTCCTGTACAGCCTGCAAATACTCTTTCTCTCCGGGATACTTTGCCTGGAGGCGTGCCATGATGTCACTTGTTTTCATATTGGTTTGTTATTAAGTGTTACAATTTGTCTTACAAATTTATAGAAGAACTCTCAAATTACAAAGTAATAATTATGAAATTTGAGATACACTCGCTTCGCTCGGTATGACACCTTTTGTCATCCCGACTGAGCGCAGCGAAGGAGAGGATCTCAAAAAGAGCAATCTATTTTTTACGCTTGGTGGGCCTTACAACAAACTGAATATCAATGTCCTCGATGGTGAAACCCTTGAACTTGCGGCGGCCAAGGTGTTCGGCCACAATGGCGGAGAGTTCGTCGTCCACAATGTCACGGAAGGCGTGATTTTCACGGTCATAGAGGTGGACGTGGGACTCAGGGATGGCGTCAA
The DNA here is from genome assembly GCA_017553255.1 of Bacteroidales bacterium. Classification (GTDB taxonomy): domain Bacteria; phylum Bacteroidota; class Bacteroidia; order Bacteroidales; family UBA932; genus Cryptobacteroides. The sequence continues at coordinate 3,493 of JAFZML010000123.1, forward strand.
AGAACATCTTGCCGGCGGCGGAGAGGCGGCGGGCGTAGATGTGGTTGTCTGATAGCTCTGAAAGGATATTGTAAACAGATGCCACAGTGACTTTTACGCCGCCCTCACGGAACTTTTCAACCACCTGGTCCGGGGAAGCGTGAACCAGCTCCATCATAACCGTATGGACGGCAATCCTTGGGCGGGTTGCCTTGAGACCGTGCCTGTGGAGCTGCGTCTTGAACTCTTCAACGCTGCGAACTCCTTTCTGGGGTTTTACTGCCATTATCTAAGAAGGGATTTTGCGTTGGCAATGGCTTCCGGGGTTATCACGCTGCCGGACAGCATACGGGCTATTTCCTGCACCCGGCCATCAGGGTCAAGCTTACGGACAGAAGTGACGTCATCGGCCTTGGAAACAAGGTAATGCGCGCTGCCTTTTGCCGCCACCTGAGGCAGATGCGTTATGGCAAAAACCTGCATGGAAGCGCCCATAGAGCATACCAGGGAGCCCATTTTGTCTGCGGCGCTGCCGGAAACTCCGGTGTCAATTTCGTCGAACACCAGGGTGGGCATGTGCGTAAGGGAAGCCATGTGGGCCTTGAGGCTGAGCATGATGCGGGAAAGTTCACCTCCGGATGCGGCCCGTGCGACATCGGCCGGGGCCCTCCCGGTAGAAGATAAGAGGAAATCTACGGCGCTCTCCCCCACTTTCACCTCAAACACGGCGTGGTCCAGCTCAAGGTAACGAAGCTGCTCCTGAATGGCCTTTCCAAACGGCCCCGCGGCGGCGGAACGCTTCTTAAACAGCTCTGCCTTAAGGGTTTCGTATTCTTTCCGGGCCGAAGCAACCTGCGCGGAAAGTGCAGCCTCATCCTCCTCAATTGTCTCTGCGCCCAGCACAAGCTCCTTCAGGCGGTCTCTCTCCGCTGCAAGCTCCTGCACGGATGAAACGCCGTATTTCTGCATAAGGCTGTAAAGCAGGGAAAGCCGGTCTTCCACGGCCTGAAGCCTCTCAGGGGAAGCCTCGGCCCGCGAAGCCATGCTCTCTACCTCCGCCTCAATGTCTTCAATTTCAATTCTGGCGCTCTCCAGACGCCCGGCAAGTTCTTCCAGGGACGGAATATATGCCGATGCCTTTTCAAGTATCCTGGACGCGTCCCTGAGCTTCAAATCAGATATAAAAGAATAAGCCTCGGAGAGCTTCTCCTTGATTTCCTCCGCGTGGGCAAGGGCCTTCTGCTCCGTCTCAAGGTCCTCAAGTTCCCCGGGGACAAGACGGGCCTCTTCAAGGCGCTGCCAGCGGGAGGCGTTGTACTCCCGGTCCCTCAGGGCCAGGGTCTTTTTCTCCCGGAACTCCTCCAGGGCACGCGTAGCGGCGTTAAATGCCTGCAGGGCAGCTATTGTGCGTTCCCTCAGCTCCACCGTGCCGCCGTAAAGGTCCAGAACCTCCGTCCGGAAACGCGGGTCCTGAAGCCGCAGCGTCTGGTGCTGGGAATGAATGTCTATAAGTAGGGCCGATATCTCCTGCAAATCCCCTACGGAAACGGGCTCGTCCCCCGCAAAGCAGCGGGAGCGGCCGCTCTTGGACACAACGCGGCGGAGAATCAGGGAATCTCCCTCCACGGGGATGTCCTTTTCTTCAAGGACGCGCCGAAGCGCCGGGTCTACGCTGAAGCAGGCCTCAACCACGCAGTTCTCTCCGTGGGAGCCCACCATCCCTGCATCGGCCTTGGCGCCTAAAACCAGGCTCAGAGCACCCAGGAGTATGCTTTTTCCCGCTCCGGTTTCACCGCTTATAATGACAAGACCCTCCGGAAACTCAAGTTCCAGAGAGCCTATGAGAATGTAGTTACTTACTGAGAGGGAGCGAAGCATTACTCCTCCTCGGAAACGGGCTTGATGTCACGGGTCTGCTCCTCACCGGCCTTGCGGTAGAAGAGGTCTCCGTTCTCGAACTCAGATATTGCTACCAGGTCCGGTTTGGGCTGGCGCTCATAGTACTTGGAGATTTCAATCTGCTCCTTGTTCTCAAACACTTCCTCCATGGTGTCACGGTCATTGCGGAACTCCTCAAGTTTTTTCATGAGTTCCTTCTTTTCCGCAGACGCTATCTGGTTTGCCCTCTTGTAGAGGATTACTACTGATTCATAAATGTTTCCTGTGGGAGCCGCAAGGTTCTTTATGTCGCGGGTCACGGTGTTTAGGGGTACTTTCTTCTTTTCCATATTCTTCTTTTTTAGATCCTTCGTCGCTTTGCTCCTCAGGATGACAGTTGTCATTCTGAGCGATTTTCTGTCATTCTGAGCGATTTTCTGTCATTCTGAGCGAAGCGAAGAATCTATTCTATATAGTTTACCGCAGTAAATTCAGCTTAGTTTCAAAAATTTTTGAGATTCCCGGTCAAGCCGGGAATGACAGGGTCATTTTTCATTCACCTGGCGGTAAAGGCGGTCAAGTTCAGGGCGGTAGTGGGATTCAGGGTATTCACTTACAAAATTGAGGTAGTCATCCGTGAATACAAGGTAACGTTCCTTCTGCTTTTCCTTTACGCTGAGGCGGGC
>JAFZML010000124.1 GCA_017553255.1 Bacteroidales bacterium
CCGTCGAACAAATTGACTGGACTTTTTCTACAAGTTATTTCTTCCACGTTTTTACTACTGAGTAATAATGGATACAACGGCAATCATAATAATTGTAACATTAGCTGCGGTAGTTCTTTCCGCCCTCATCACCTATCTCATTATGCACGCCCGGCAGGTGAAGGCGTGCAATGCCCTTGAGAACGAACTAATCCAGGCAAAAGCTGCCCTGGAGAACGCAGAGAAACTCAGGGAACTGCAGCAGGAGTCCTTTGACAGCCAGTTGGAACTGGTCAAAAGCCAGCTTACCGCAGAGACTGAAAAGCTTCTTGCCCAGCGTGAGGAAGCCCTCCAGAAAAAGGCGGAGGAAACCTTCAAGGCCCTTGCCGGGCCCCTTGGCCAGAATCTCAAGGCCATGCAGGAGAGCTTTGAGTCCCAGAAGCGCTCCCAGAGTGAAGGCACCGCAACCCTGAAAACAGCCGTAGAGCAGGCCGTGAAGCATCTTCAGGACCAAACCCAGGCCATAGGTACTAAGGCCGATAACCTTGCCCAGGCGCTCAAGGGCCAGAACAAGATGACGGGCACGTGGGGTGAGATGATCCTCTACAACATCCTTGTGAATGAGGGAATGGAAGAAGGCCGTGACTTTGACCGTGAGGAAACTCTCCGTGACGCCCAGGGGACAATAGTCCTCAACGAGGACAGCGGCAAGCGTATGCGCCCGGACTACATCCTCCATTACCCGGACCGTACGGAGGTCATAATTGATGCAAAAACGTCAATGGAGGCCCTATCAGACTGGTATTCGGCCCAGGATCCCGCAGTTAAGGAAGACGCCGCCCGCCGTAACCTCCAGGCCATCCGTGCCCAAATCAAGAGCCTCTCTACCAAGCGCTATCAGGATTACATCCGTGACGGCTACAAAACCCTGGATTACGTTATAATGTTCATCCCCAATTACGGGGTTCTCCAGCTTGCAAAAACCCTTGTTCCCGGCATCTTCCAGGAGGCCTACCAGCAGGGCGTCCTCCTCACAACTGAAGAGACCCTTATGCCCTTCCTCAGGATGATACGCGTTGCCTGGACCAACTACGAGCAGGCCCGTAACCAGGAAAAGATCATAAAGGCTGCCCAGGCCATGATAGACCGTGTTGCAGATTTCGCTAAGGCCCATGCGGCAATGGGAGAAAAGCTCAAGGCAGCCCAGGAGGAATATGATAAAGTATCGGCCAAAATCTCTGATTCAGGCCAGTCAATACTTGTCAGCGCCCATCAGCTTCTCAAGCTGGGCGTTCCCAAAAATCCAAAGAAACCGCTTCCGGAAATAGATTAGGAGGCCATTATAGCCCCTGCAAGAGCTTCAAGGGCAGGAGCATCCTCCTCCTTCATTACGCTCTTGATTGTAACCAGTTCTCCCACAAAGGTAATATCCTTCATCTGGGAGAACATTTCTTTCATTACACGGCCTGCGCTGGGGGCCCAGGTGCCGTTTTCTATGAGGCCCACACGGCGCTTTTGCCAGCCTTTCATCTGGAGAGAGTGAAGGAAGTCATAAGCGGGAGTGAAAAGCCCTGCGTCATAGCTGGCAGCAGCAACTACAAGAGTTCCGTAACGGAAGGCGTCCTCAATGGCCTCTGCCCTGTCATCACGCGTAAGGTCTGTAAGTACCACCTTGGGGCAACCCTTTGCCTTCAGAAGCTCTGCAAAATGCTCTGCCACGGCCTTTGTCCCGCCATGGATTGATGCGTATGCCACCATTACGCCCTCACTCTCAACGTTATATCCGCTCCATATTCCGTACAGCCTGAGATACTCTGAGAGGTCATTTCTCATGAGAGGCCCATGCAGCGGAGCAATCATTTTCACGGCGGGGAGCTTTTTCAGAAGGGCGCTCACCTGGGGGCCATACTTGCCGCAAATATTGAAGTAATAGCGGCGGGCTTCGCAGGCCCAGTCGTCTTCATCGGCCCAAAAAGCAGTTTTTGAGAGGGCGCCGAATTTGCCGAATGCATCGGCGCTGAAAAGAGTGCCGGTGGATTCCTCAAAGGACACCATTACCTCCGGCCAGTGGACCATGGGGGCGGTGAAGAACTTGAGCGTTTTGCCGCCAAGGTCAAGGACGTCTCCTTCTTTAACGGCCATGGTTTTAAAGCTTTCTCCGGGCTGGAACTGCCCCAGGAACTTTATGGCCATTGCCGTTGCCACAATTGTTAAGCTTGGATAGCGGGCGCAAAGCTCCTTGATGGCTCCGGAATGGTCCGGCTCCATGTGGTGCACAATGAGGTAATCCGGGGTTTTGCCTTCAAGTGCCTCAGTGAGGCCTTCAAGCCACTGATCGGCCTTACGTTTATCCACCGTATCCAGTATTGCAACCGTCTCTCCTTCTACAAGATATGAATTGTAGGACATCCCTTCCGGGATGATATACTGGCTTTCAAAAAGGTCAAGATCAAGGTCATCTACGCCTATGTAACGGATACCGCTTGCTATTTCTTTCATAAAAATGTGGTTCTTAATCACACAAAGATAACAAAAAAATGCGTACATTGCGGAAAATTACATGACCATGTGGGAAGATATCAAAAAGAGAATACGTCAGTATACCAATATCTATGACCAGCTGGACACAGACTCCGCCGCAGAAAGGATAAAGGGTTCCATCTGGTTCAAGGGCCCCAACGCCTGGATCCTGGTATTTGCCATTGTACTGGCTTCCGTAGGCCTCAACGTCAACTCCACGGCTGTTATCATAGGTGCCATGCTTGTGTCCCCTCTCATGGGCCCTATTATCGGCACCGGCCTGGCCCTTGGAACCAATGACACGGATCTTCTGAGATCGGCCGTCAAGAACCTCCTTGTGATGGTGGGAATCTCCCTGGCGGCTTCTACGCTCTTCTTTCTCATCTCTCCCCTCTCTCTTGTCAATCCCACGGAGCTTGAGGCGCGTACCTCCCCCACCATCTATGACGTCATGATTGCCCTCTTTGGCGGTCTTGCCGGCATACTTGAAAACAGCCGCAAGGAGCACGGCACCGTCCTTTCCGGCGTTGCCATTGCAACGGCCCTCATGCCGCCGCTTTGCACCGCCGGTTACGGCCTGGCCCACCTCAATATGCACTTTTTCCTTGGGGCCATGTACCTGTTTGTGATAAACAGCGTTTTCATTGCCCTGGCCACGTATATGATGGTGAAATACCTCCGTTTCCGAACGGTCACCGGCATATCCCCGGACCTTGCCGTGAGAAGGCGTAAAATCATTTCCATAGTGCTGGCAATAGTCATTATTCCCAGCGTATGGACGGCATTCAGGCTTGTGGGCCAGAACAACTTTGAGATAAGCGTAAGCTCCTTTGTAGATTCCAACCGCATGGTTGACCGCTCATACCTTTATGATTATAAGATTGATGGCCGTACCGTGAACTTCGCTTTCACCGGAGACCCTCTCACAGATAGCCTCAAGACGGATTTCTACACCCGCGCCGCCGCTTATAACATCAAGGAAAAGAACATCACCATCACGGAGTACTCCCTTGGCATGAGCCAGTCAGAGATGAACGCAATTCTCTCTGACGTCTACGCCAAAGCCCAGGAAGAACGTGATGAGAACCAGGCAAACCTTGCTTTGCTCCAGTCCCGCCTGGATTCCCTCACCCGTCGCCTTGAGTGGCTGGAGGCCGTACATGAACCGGAGGATTCACTAGTGTATGAACTTGCCCCAGAACCTGAATTCCTTTAGAATCCTCAGCGGCAGCGCCCTGAAACTGCTTGCGGTGGTCAGTATGCTTATTGACCACCTTGCTGCGTTTTACTGGTATAATGTACCGGCGCTGCAAGCCGTCTGGTTCACCATTGGCCACAGGGCTTTTACGCCGCTTATTCTCATGAGAATCTTCGGGCGCATAGCGTTCCCCCTGTTTGCCTTCCTTATTGTTGAGGGGTTTGTGCATACCCGCAGCCGGAAGCGCTACGGTCTGAACCTGGCATTTTTTGCACTTATCTCAGAGATTCCATGGAATTTGATTCATACCGGCACAATGCTCTACCCCGGCCAGAATGTGTTCTTTACGCTTCTTCTGGGCTTTCTGGGGCTCTGCGCCATTGAAAAGTATTCCGGCAACAAGCCGTACCTTCTGGGCAGTCTCCTTGGCCTTCTTGTGGTGTCCATTTTCTTAAGGGCCGATTACGGCTGCAGCGGCTACGGCTTCATCCTCCTGCTGTATGTCCTTCGGGATAACAAGATCCTGCAGGCCATCATAGGCTCCTGCGTCCTAGGCAGCCGCTGGATTGCCGGCCTTGCCTTCATACCTATCAATATGTACAATGGCAAGCGCGGCTTTGTGAAAGGGCCCGTGTGGAAGTACGCTTTCTACCTCTTCTATCCCCTGCATTTGCTGGCGATCTGGCTGATGAGGTAAAGTCCCCTGCCATACACAGAATTCTACACCAGATGCCCGGCTACGACCGGGCATCTCTTTTTGTTGCTCTTTTCATTATTTATTGCCATATTTGCATTGCAGCGGTCGTGAATTCGTGCCGATAATGAAACCAGGAGTACGGTAAGTCTTCCTTTCTGGAAGCAGCTCCCTTCACAATTATATCTATTTAGTGGTTCGGGATTCATCCCTATTGCTCCGCGTATATACCAATCATCCAAAACCAATTATATTATACCATGGCAAGAAAGAAGCATAGAAGATCAAGACTATCGCAGATTGAGCGACAGCCAAAGGAGGTGTGCAAAGACACAATTGGAGTAGATATACCTAAGGGTGACAGTCCGGAAGATATTAGGGCAAGAAAAAAAATAATAGATAACTTCTATGCCAAATGGAATGCTGCTAATCCTGACAAAAAAGTCTGGAACAGTTCTTTGAATGACTTTATCTATGTAAAGTATCAATCAATTAATGAGACAAAAGGACATGCGGCATTGACATATATGTCCACTCGTGCAGTGTTCAAACTGACAGAAACACTAAAAAATGCAACAGTACTTAAAAGGAAGGAAGCAAAAGCCAATGATAAAAACCAAAAGTCATATGACCAGATGATTATCATGACATATCCAGGAATTCGCCTTCTGGTGGGGCATCAGACCAGCAAGAATCAGTATGTTCAGTACTGTATAACGGCAAAAAAGGAAAAAAAATAAAGCCAGCCTGGGACGCTGACTTTAGGGCTCGAATCAAGTTTCCTTGAGAGGGTTGTCATCCCTTCCTCGCGAATTCCCTGCGACGATTCCAATGCAAAGGTAAATACTTTTTCTCAAAATGCAAAATTTTTCCATCTTCTTCCGTAATTCATGGACGCCCACACGTCATGCCCGGCAACGATCGGGCATCTCCCGTCCTTGTGTCCGCCAATCCAGAAAAGTGCCATTCTGGGGCTTCTGAGTGGATTGGCGGCAGCGTTTTACGGCATTTCGGGCATTTTCCTTGCCGCCAATCCACAAAATGTACCCCACACGCCTTCTGGATGGATTCGCGGCAAAAAATGAGGATGTATCCCGTGTGGGGTACATCCTCTAAATCAACAATCCGAAGCAGACGACTAGTCGTATACGGGTATTACAATTCTGTGAGATGTGCTATAATTCATACAAGGAGCAACAGCTATCTTGCTTGACAACTCTCCAAGAGCAGATCTAGGGATGCTTACCTCTAAATAACAGTAGTCACCCACAAAATCTCCTTTAATAGAAGCATGGACATCAGCCAATGTTGTACCTACAGGGCGCTGAATGCTACTTTGAGAGTCAACACCACTTACGATTGAGAGATTATCAGCATCATAATTACCTCTCCAAGGATAGATTAAAATCTTTACCTCTCCACCAGTTTCCATGTCAGTACCACCACCGACTCTGGCTCCTGTAGAAGCGTTATTATCGGTATCTATTCCAACGTAGATATATGATTCCCAATCATAGTCCTTTGATGTCTCATTGTAATCAATACGATTTTTGGTAACTTTAAAATACAGATAGAAATTTGAAGCATCCCATCCGAATTTCCATTCAGGAAGCCTACCACTGTCGGTAGTAATAGCATCTGCACCTGTCCAATCAGTGAAAGCGCCATCCATGACAACAGATGTAGCTCCAACCAAATCCGGTGCAGGGACTTCTCCGTCTATCTTCTGACAACGTACAGAGGCTGTGTAGCGTTTTCTGATTCCCCAACTAGGTTTCGACTGCCAAGACCCCAGTTCATCACTAGTCCAAGTATCTTTGGGGTCAGTATTCAAGTAATAAATGTATTGACCTAAACCATACTGAGGATGACTATCATCAAGTTGTTTGGCCGTCCAGATTTTGTTCCTATCAAAAACATGTTCCGCATAATCATAGCCACCCTCTCCAGCCATCGGGAATATGAATGAAGTCCCAATCTTCCACCATCCATGAGCGCCATTGGCAACAAATGAGCCATCGGATGTGGCATCTTGCCACAGAGCTTCTGAGGAATTATACTCAGGGATACGATATCCTGCAGGGCAGGGATCGTAAATGGTTTTGCTTCCTCCCTGGCCCCAGCGATCGGTAATTCCATCATTCCAGTCGTTATTTTTCGCAAGAGTAGTAGGATGTGCTATAGCATAATCCATGTCAACGGACTCTGATGTGGAGGTTTGCGTTGTGCCATTGTACTTTGCAAGACTTCCGCTGCCCTTTGCCCTGGGTCCAATGAATGGATCTTTGCGGCCCCACTGATAATACAGGCCTAATGATCCTGCTTCAACATCTGTAGTTGTAGATGCAGTTGCTACTGTTAACGCACCCAGGTTTCGGTCCATATAATATTTAGAAGAAACTGCATATTCTCCGATGTCGGTAATAGCAGAAGAAGGAATCCAGATATGCCAGCTCCAGAGGATGTCTGTACCATCTGTCGCAGCAATAAGAGCATTACCTGCCTGGAGAACGTCTGGAGTCTTGAAGTATACACAGTTATCTGTTGCATCGTAATCAATAGCCTCAATTACGCTATTGGCCGTGACGCTTGTTCCATTGTTATAGGTTTCCCAAAGGAGCTGGACGCCTGCAATAGTACCTACCGAAGTGCCGCTGTTACCCTTTACACCGGGAATCTTATACTTTCCGGCAGCCTTGACAACATAGCAGTTTGCGGTTTCAGTAGCGCCAAGGTTGGTTGCCTTCTTAATGGAAGTGTGGTGAGGCATGGTGCCAGCATCAGGGTAATTCACATCTGCAGCTACTACCTTGATCTTATGAGTGCTGCTGTTGAAAATGACATCATAAGTTCCGGCAGCAAGGACCTTGATATTGCCGCTAGCGTCAGCAAGGCCATCAGTGCTTGCAAGATCAGAATAGCCATAACTCTCATCCCACTTTCCATCCTTGCGAATCTTGAACTCTGCGTTGGCATCAAAAGCAATATCATTAGCGATGTGGAATTCACCATCGACTTCTGTTATCATAGGAACATCGGCGACCCAGGAGTCCCAGGAGCCAATAACGCTCCATGCGCTTATCTGATCATACTCTCCGTAAGGAGTAATGCTCAATGCAGGCATGGCAAGTACGTTGCCACGGGCAAGAGCAACATCACCGGCGGTCTTTGCACCAGCAGCCCATACCTTGACATCATTCTTGTCATAAATCACGAAATTGAGCTTGGAAGATGCAGGAAGTGTAGGAACAGGGAAAAGGAATGTGAATTCCCTTTCAGAACCAGAGGGCTCAAAATTGAGCCATACATCATTGAGAGAGGTGTTTTCCGGATCATCAAGAGCCATAGCATCTGTGCCGGCATTGGCGGGATTCACATGCCATTTACCACGGATCTGCTTACCGTCTACGGAGAGTCCAATTGACTTTGAATAAGCAGGAAGGTTGTTGATTTTAACCTTTACGGCCGCTCCTGCATGATAAAACTGAAGATCGTCATACTCCTCACCGGTACGGGTAATTTTAGCCACCAGAGGTGTAAGCATCTTACCGGAAGTATATTCGTAATAACCTTGAGGAAGCTTGTAATACAAGGTGCCTTCATAAACGTTATTGTCGGTTTCTGTATTTGTGCCATTCCAAGGGAAATATGCCACAGTTGCGTTAGGATTGGTAAAATCCTCGGCGGGTTCTACATCCCAATTAAAACTGCCGGTAGTAGAACCGCCAGCACCAACAAGAACAAAGGGCTGATTCTTTTGGGCCCATCCACCATCATTCACAAAAATACCAATCTTATCCCCACTGGCCCATACCAGCTGGTTGCTGGCGTTGATATCGGCCTTGGTGGGAGAGCCAAGTTCTTCGATGGAAGCTTTGAAAGCTACATTGGCTACTACAGGAGCATCTTCAGGATCCTGTTCCAGTGCAGGTTCCATCTCTTTAGCGCATGAGAAGAAGAAGAGCGGGGCAGCGAGAGCTGCAAAAACAAATAACTTTTTCATCATCTTACCCTCCATTTTAAAGAACCCATTCACCTTCTACTTCAATCATACCCTCAACTGTGAGAGCATCCAAAGGACTGCCCGCGAGAAGTTTTCCCTCCGGTTTCAGTTCAATTACTTCCGTTTCCGGAGCTAAATAAATGTTTTTCTTCATAGTAGTTATAAGTATTTGTGTTAGTTATCTGGTTCAAAACACAAATATAAAAAATTTTTCCTAATTTTGTCCCCCAACAGAGCATTTAACTATGAATAAAACCACAATATCGGCACTTTTTATCCTTTTCTTAGCCCTGGTCTCCTGCGGAAAAAAGGAAGAATGGGTGCCTACAACGGGAGCAAAAGTGGACCTAACGCTAAGCATTGTCTCATCCACCCCTTCAACAAAAACTGCTTTTGAGGCCGAAGACGGCGGCACATTCGTGCGCTGGACGGCGGAGGACAAGCTCAATGTGATGTTTGACAGTTGGAACAACGGAGATTCACCTCTATATATAATGTCCAACAGCTCCACCGGCACTGGAAGCGGCAATTTCCAGGGCATGGCACGCGATATTGAGGACGGAAGCCACAACGTATACGCCTTCGCAACAAACGGCGGCTTTGAGCTGAAAGCCCCGCAGAAAGTCCTTTTCAACGTGAAGGACGCCCAGAATCCCGGAAAAGAAACCTTTGACCCTGACGCGGACATTGTGACAAACCGCTGCTACCACCTTGTTGTTAAGGCCGGTATTGACAATGCCACAATCACCGACATGCGCTTCCACAGGCTCCTTTCAACCGTTATGGTGGGCGCTGCCAATAAAACATCCAAGGACCTTTCAGGAGAGACAATTAGAAAGATCACCCTTGAATCCAAGGCCCAGGACATTGCCCTCACGGGATCTGTGCTCTATGACTTTGAGTCTGACAGCTTCGGCACAGAATCCGCAAATCCCAAAGTGACGGCAAACCTTTCTTCCCCCATTGCATTTGGGGCCGAAGAAAAGGCATGCATTCTTATTGCGCCCGTGACCCTGCCCAAGGGAAGCACCCTTGTAGCCACATTTGAGACGCAGCATTACCGCATTACAAAAACGGTGAGCCTGCCTCAGGATATGCCTTTCCATTCCGACAAATCCTCAAACCTGAGCCTGAACCTTCAGGACACAGACACCGTCATAGAGAATCTCTGAGAATATTTTTTTGCAGATTAAGATTTTCCTGCTAACTTTGCATTCCCTTTTGGTGCGATGGCCGAGTGGTTAGGCACAGGTCTGCAAAACCTGCTACAGCGGTTCGATTCCGCTTCGCACCTCCAGGAAGGCGGCTCTTCGGAAGCCGCTTTTTTTGTATCCCCTCTCTTGCAGTTGGTTATTTTTATGCATATATTTGCATGATTACTGTAACCAATTAAAAATAAATACTATGTCCAAGAAATTCGTCTGCACCGTATGCGGCTATGTTCACGAAGGTGACAAGGCCCCCGAAGTATGTCCTAAATGTAAAAAGACCGGAGTCTTCAAGGAAGTGAATCCCCTGAAGGGCACAAAGACAGAGGCAAACCTCATGGAGGCTTTCGCCGGTGAGTCACAGGCCCGTAACAAGTACACCTACTTCGCATCCAAGGCAAAGAAGGAAGGTTACGTCCAGATTGCCGCCCTGTTTGAGGAAACCGCAGCCAATGAGAAAGAGCACGCCAAAATATGGTTCAAGTATCTTTGCGGCGGTGACATCCCTTCAACCGCTGAAAACCTTGCAGCAGCTGCCGCCGGTGAAAACTGCGAATGGACAGACATGTATGCCCGTATGGCCCGTGAAGCCCGTGAGGAAGGCTTTGATGAAATTGCCGCCAAGTTTGAAATGGTAGGTGAAATTGAGCGCCACCATGAGGAGCGTTACCTCAAGCTCCTTGAGAACGTAAAAGGCAAGAAGGTCTTCTCCAAGGACGGAGACGCCATTTGGCAGTGTGCCAACTGCGGCCACATTGTAGTTGGAAAGCAGGCTCCGGACGTTTGCCCCGTGTGCAACCATCCCCAGTCCTACTTCCAAGTTCTTGCACAGAACTATTAGGCCGTGGAGCTAAATCATTGATTTAGTGCTAGTTACAGAAAAACGTCTACCGGAATTCCGGTAGACGTTTTTTCATAATCAACTGACAACTAATCAGTTAACTCCACGCGCAAAGACTAGTAGGTAACTGCGGGATCAAGTTCCTTTGCAAGGTCAATGAACTTCTGGATTTCCTTCTCCACGGGAGTGCGGCGGGTAAGGTGCTTTGCCTCATTGACTTCCAGCATTTTGGCTGCAAGATTTGCGGCGTTGCGGTTGCGGAGTTCCTTTACGGTGTCTACGCCTGCGGCTTCAAGGAGTTCTGCGAACTGAGGGCCAACACCCTTTACACGGAATAGGTCTGCGTGGTTTACCCAGGTAAGGATTAGGTCTGCGCGGATACCGGTTTTCTCTTCAAGTTCCTTGCGGCCCTTGGGGCAGCCGCCCTTTGCAAGAAGCTGGTCTACGGATTCAATACCCACTGCAATGAGTTTTTCTGCATAAACAGGGCCGATTCCCTGGATGTCAATGATTTTGTAAGCCATAGTAATTATTAATTATTAAAGGTTGTTGCACTTTTCATCACTCAAATATAAAAATTAATTCTCAAAAAAGGAAATTTTTTCATATATTTGCGGATGTAAGGTATTATACCATGGATACATATCCGCTGGAAGCAGAAAAAATTTATTATTCCCAAGACCTCCTTACTCTGGACTGTGAAAACGGCCCGGAGACTTGGAAAATTGGCGAATGGCTTCTGAAGGATCCCGTGCGTATCCACCGTATGATAGTGAAGGAAAAAACCCTGCAGGTGGACCAGATGGAAGTGTTCGCTCCCCTGGTATCCAAGCTCCGCAGGGCAGACTATGAATATTACCGCCGCATCACCGGCCTCAAAATGCTCATAGACTTCCCCGGATTCAGCTCTGAGGTAGAAGCCCGTATCCCCTATGACACAGATCCCATTGCTTTCTACAAGTGGTGGCGCAAGGGCAAAAATGAGCACAAGGTATATCTTTCCCCCGCATACCAGTTCAAGCTCTTCCAGAAAGTGGCCAAGATGGAGCCCAAGGTAATGCTCAAGAAAGACATAGAGTACGTAAAGAATTTCTAAATGACAATCCCGGAACTTTTGGCAGTCCCCACAGCCCCTTCCAAGGAGGAGCTAGAGAGGGACTTCTGGGACGCAGACAACTGTCTCAGCTACAGTGAGGACGGAACCCGCCTCCTGGACGCGGAGAATTTCCCAGGTGAAGTGACTGTCCGCGGCGGCTGCAAGGTTATCTGTGACAACGTATTCGCCTTCCAGGATTATATGGCCGATGTAAGGCTTGGAGAGGAAATCCCCCTTGAAGAGCGCAGCTCCTTCCTTGAAAAAATCCATCTTCCTGATACCCTCACCCACATTGGGGCAAACGCCTTTGCGGAATGCGGGGAACTCATTAGCATTAAGCTCCCTAAGAGCCTCCTTCTCATAGGGGAATCGGCCTTTGTGGACTGCTGGCAACTTGAGACCGTAAACATCCCCTCCGGATGCGCCGTAATAGGCCCCAGGGCATTCCAGGGCTGCATTAACCTATACAAGGTAACTCTTGGAAAATCCCTTGAGATCATTGGAGAGGATGCCTTCGATGACTGCGAATCCCTGGAGGAAATCCTTGTCCCAAAGGGCATGAAAGACCATTTCAAGGCGCTCCTTCCAAAGCGTCTCCATAAATACATCAAAGAGAAATGACCGGACAACAATACAAAGCCCCGGAGGCCGGCCCCCTTCTTGAACAGCTTCTTAAGTTGTTCCCTGAAAGGTCCCGCACCAGCGTTAAGAACATGCTCTCCAAAGGGCAAATCCAGGTGAACGGAGAAAGCGTCACCGCATTTGACCATCCGCTTAGGAAGGGAGACCGCATTACGGTGCTTGTAAAGGGCATCTCCATTGCCCGCGCAATGCGCTCAGACGCCCGTGAGACCGTGGAAAAGGCCGGAGTCAAAATCTATTATGAGGACCAGAACTACATAGTTGTGGACAAACCCTCCGGCATGCTCACGGTTGCCACCGGAAAGGAGAAAAAGACGCTGTATTCACTCCTCAACGCATACATAAAGCTAAACGCCCGTATGCAGCGGAAGGAAGACATTATTTCCGGCGTTGCTCCAGACCGTTCCACCGCAAAGGTGTGGATTGTCCATCGCCTGGACAAAGGCACTTCCGGCGTCCTTGTCTTTGCCAAGACAGAGCGCGCAAAGGACATCCTCCAAAGCAAGTGGAAAGAGCTTGTGACTGAAAGAAAGTACGTAGCGTGGCTTGAAGGCTCCCTGGAGGAGGATAAAGGTGCCATCCAAAGCTGGCTTGTGGAAAACGACAAATCCATGAAAATGAAGTCCTTCCCTGAGGAAGTGAAAGACGGACAGCTTGCCATTACGCACTACAAGGTCCTTGAGCGCACCCGCCACTACACGGAGGTTGAATTCTCACTTGAAACCGGCAGGAAAAACCAGATTCGCGTGCACGCAGCGCAGGAGCTGGGCCATCCCGTTGCCGGAGATGAGAAATACGGTGCCCAGTGGGACCCTATCCGTCGCCTGGCTCTCCACGCCCATACCTTGGTGTTCCGTAACCCCTTCACAGGGAAGATTCAGCGCTTCACCTCTCCCCTTCCTGAATCATTCGGCAAATTCCTGAAATGACAGCATTTTCCCGCGTAGAACGCCTTGTAGGGCCGTCCGGTCTCTCCCGTCTGGAGAAGGCCAGAGTAATCCTTTTTGGCGTTGGCGGGGTTGGAGGATGGTGCGCGGAATCCCTTGTGAGAAGCGGAATCGGCCATATCACAATTGTGGACCCGGACTGCGTGGATGAGAGTAATATCAACCGCCAGCTTCCCGCAACGTCTTCTACTGTTGGGCGTCCTAAGGTGGAAGTTTTGAGGAAAAGGCTCTCCGATATTAATCCCCGCTGCGAAATCATTGCCCGGCAGGAAAGATATGAGGCCGGCGTCACCTGGGGGCTTGAAGGCTATGACATCATCATAGACGCCATAGACTCCCTTAAGGACAAAGCTGCGCTCATTCTGGAGGCATCGGCCGCCCCCGGCGCCTTCTTCTCATCCATGGGCGCCGCGTGCAAAATAGACCCTACAAGGGTCCGTGTGGCCGAATTTTTCTCCGTGAGGGGCTGCCCCCTGGGATCGGCCTTAAGGAAAAAGCTGCGTCAGGCAAAGACGCTTCCCTCAAAGCCGTTCCTTTGCGTGTACGACGACGAAGTCCTCCCTAACCTTGGTCCGGAGCAGGATCCTGGCCCTGGAAAGGCTGTTGCAAACGGCACTTTGGCGCCAGTTACGGGCATTTTCGGCTTCACTTTGGCGGCACTTGCACTGCAGGAGATTTTGAAAGATGAATTTTAATTGCTAACTTTCGGCACTATGGCAGACAAAAAGTATATCATAAACTATGAGGAATTCGCTTCCGCGTCCCAGATGACCCCGGAAGACCGTGAACTTGTGGCCGCCGCCATCGATGCCCAGAAGGGATCCTACTCCCCCTATTCCCATTTCCAGGTTGGGGCTGCCCTCAGGCTCACTGACGGCACCCTCCTGAAGGGCGCAAACCAGGAAAACGCCGCATATCCCTCAGGCCTTTGCGCAGAGCGCGTGGTTATGTTCTTTGCCGGTGCTAATTATCCGGATGTCCCCTTTGAAACCCTTGCCATAGCAGGCTCAGACCACGGCGTCCTCTGTGACAGCCCGGCCTCCCCCTGCGGTGCCTGCCGCCAGGTTATGGCAGAATATCAGAAAAAGCATAACCACCCCTTCAACATCATTCTGGTGGGGTCAAAGCGCATCCGCAAATTCCACTGCGTGGATGACGTTCTCCCCTTCATCTTTGACTCCCTCTCGGTAGATTAAGAAATAATTACTATATTTGCACAGGGAAAGTCTCACACGACCAGCTCCCTCTGAATCCCCCCAGGGTAGGAATGCAGCAAGGGTAGGAGGTTGTAGCGGTGCGATGATGAGGTGCTTTCCCTTTTTTTGTGCCCTAACGTGAGCACTCCGGGCAAATTCCGTGAATGATATAGCTGGAAGAAGCCGCCGTATACCCCTCCGGGATATCTACAGGCGGCACTGGAACACTGTGAAGGCAGTAAGTCTTGTGGCAGCGGATGCAGTGGAAATGGACGTGAAGGTCATCGTCATGGTCTCCGGAGGCATGGCACAGTTCATAGCGCACGCCGTCTCCGGCGTCTTCCAGAACGTGCACCAGATGGGCGTCTCGGAAAACAGTGAGCGTACGGAAAATACTGCTTTTATCAACTGTTTCAAGCCTGCTTTCCAGTTCCATAAGGGACAGAGGGCGGCCTGCCGATGCAAGCTCACGCGCCACCAGAAGACGGTTTGGGGTGACTTTTACCCCGTGCTGTGAAAGAAGCTTTTCCATTAACCCAGGAACTCTTCAAAAAGGGCCTTGCAGTGACCCGGAACAATTATATGATGATTGCCGATGGGCTTTGTAAGGAAGTAACGCGCTTCCTCAGGCTTCACCTTCAGGACAACCTGGGTGCGGCAGAGATTATCCTCATATTGATTGTAAAGGAGCTCTCCCTCCGCGGCAAAAAAGCGGTCCAGCTTGCCAGAGACCTTGAAAACGGTCACCGGGCCTTCAGGGATTTCTCCGTGGATGCCAACGCCAATTCCGGACTCAAAATGGGTGTCATACTGCCAGTTACGCACCATATTGAAAGGCACAGTGCAGTGGGCAAAGAGTATTTCCCCGGTCTCCACGTCAATTCTGGAAGGATTTGCCTGGAAGCCGGTGTAGCCGGTAAGGGCCTCGGAGATCATCATTGAAAGAAGGGCGGGGACGTCACCCTCGCAGGAAGCCGGGAAACCATCGGCATTAAGTGACGCCAGGGCCAGGCAGCCTGTGTTCTCAACCGTTGTAAGAAGGTCAAAGCACCTAAGGGTGAGCGCGCTCAGGGAGTGGGCCGATATAAGAGCCTTAAGAGCGTGATATATCTGGGTGGCTCCGGGATAGGATGCCCTGACATTCTGGGCCATAGGAACTTCCTGCGGAGCGTCATCCTCCTTTGCCGAGGCTATTTCCTGAAGGAGTTCCTCCATGGGTATGGGCTCCAGGCGGGCGCCCATACGGTCCAGGAGGGAAACGGGATCTGCGTGGCTGGAGATGAGCCAGTCTGAAGGCTCCCCTATTACGCCAATCTTTGCCCCACTGAGTTTTTGACGTGCAAGTGCCACTGTTTCAAGGGCTGAAATTCTGCCCCTGAGATACTCCGGACTGCCATGAAGGACCTCCCCCTTCAATCCCTGCTGGGTAAGGTATGAGAGTATCTCCAGCGACGCCGCCAGGGAATTGCTTTTACCTGAAGTGAGGAGATAGTACCTGCTTATGCCCCTTGACAGCATTTCCGGCAGAAGGCTCTTGAAAATGCCCTCTGCGCCGCCAGTACGCACATAAATTATATCTAACGTATGCGTGCCGAAGTCCTGGAAGTGGCTTCCACGGAATTCATAATTGCCGCCAGGGAATATGCCGGAGAGGAATTCGTCTGAAAGGCGGCTCACCTCATTTTCATTGTGAAGGCCGGAGGTTATAGTGTATATTGCAGTCATAGTGCAAATTTAGAAAAAATTTTATTATCTTTGAAATTCAAAGATATAACCCGCGTATGAAACGTATCCTCATCTCAATTGCAGCACTCATTGTAGCAGCCAGCGCAACTTCCCAGGAAGTACCCCAGTGGGTACGCCGTAGCGCCATTTCCCCGGACGGCAAAACCATAGCTTTCAGCTATAAGGGAGACATCTACACCGTCCCCACGGAAGGCGGTCTGGCCCTCCAGATAACCACCAACAAGGCCTACGAATCAGATCCACTCTGGACTCCTGACGGCAGCCGCATAGTTTTCAGCAGCTGGAGAGAAGGCACCAAGGATATTTTCATAACGGGAAAGCAGGGCGGCATCCCCACCCGCATCACAACAATGCCTGGCAATGAGGCTCCCCTTGCGGTATCTCAGGACGGATACGTTTACTATAACTGGTACACCACGGCCCTCCAGAGCCCCGGATATGACGGTTTTCCCGGAGAGCCCGCCCTTTACAGGTCAAAGCTGGAAGGTGGCGCCCCGCAGCTTGTGACGTCCCTCACCATCTGCGCCATGAGCTTCGGCCCTGATGGCGTAATCCTTTATGAGGACTGGAAGGGTTATGAGGACCCCTTACGCAAGCACCATACTTCTTCCGTTACCAGGGATATATGGAAATGGGACGGTAAAACTGCTTTCACCAAGCTCACAACCTACAACGGAGAGGACCGTAACCCCGTTGTGGGCCAGGACGGAGACACTTTCTATTATCTCAGTGAGGAAGGCGGCAGCAACATCAACGTCTGGAAATCAAGCATTTCCAATCCATCGGCCAAAACAAAGCTCACCTCATACGACAAAAACCCCGCCCGTTTCCTTTCTGCGGCAAATGACGGCACCCTTTGCTACTCCTATAACGGAGAGCTCTACACCATCCGTGACGGCAAGGAAAGCAAGGTGGATATCACGGTTATCCGTGATGAGTCAGATAAAGCCGTGAACCAGCTTCAGATGAAAAGTGCATCGGCCATGGCGGTTTCCCCTGACGGCAAGGAGGTTGCCCTTGTGATGAGAGGAGACGTCTTTGTGACAAGCGTGGAATATGCCACCACCCGCCGCATCACCAACACTCCTGAGCAGGAGCGCGGCGTGAGCTTCTCCAAGGACGGCCGTGAGCTCTATTACGCAAGTGAGAGAAACGGCTGCTGGAGCATCTACAAGAGCTCCCTCACCAATAAGGAAGACAAACTTTTCACCTACAGCGCATCCTTCAAGGAGGAACGCGTAAGCCCGGAAGGAGAAACGTCTTTCCAGGTTAAGGTTTCCCCGGACGGCAAGCACATTGCATACCTCAGGGACCGCACGGAGCTTGTTGTAATGCCCACTTCCGGCGGCAAGCCCAAGAGCCTCTTCAAGGGTATAAACTACTCATACACAGACGGAGACCAGAGATTTGAATGGAGCCCGGACAGTCAGTATATCCTTGTCAATTGGGCCGAGGCTGGCGGCTGGAACAACGAGGACGTAGCCGTCATTGAGGTGGAATCCGGAAAAATCACCAACCTCACCCGCAGCGGCTATTCAGACGGCAGTTTCCGCTGGGCCCTTGGCGGCAAGGCCATGACCTGGGAAAGTGACAAAAACGGCTATCGCAGCCACGGCAGCTGGGGCGCAGAGAGTGACATCTATATTATGTTCTTTGACGGCAAGGCATACGCTGAATTCGGCCGAAGCAAGGAGCAGAAGGAGATAGACAAGATGCTCCTTGGAGAGAAGAAAGCGGAAAAAGAAGAGAAGAAAGCCCAGAAGGACTCCATAGCCAACAAAGTTGAGAAAGTCACCCTTGACCTTGAGAACAGGGACAACCGCATAAAGAGGCTCACCCGCTTCTCCAACATGATGGGAGACCACTATCTCACCCCTGACGGCACCAAGCTCTACTTCACCCAAAGGCTTGAAAAAGGCCATGACCTTTGCATGCTTGACATAGAAAAAGGAGACATCACCGTGGTTAAGAAGGGCGTGATGGGAGCCTTCTTCCCTGCCCCGGACGGCAAATCACTCTTCATTTTCCGCGGCGCCCAGCTCAGCAAACTGGACATTGCAACTGGCAAGGACAAAGCCGTCAGCTTCTCCGGAGACTATGAATTCAAGCCCCAGGAGGAACGTGAATATATCTTTGAGCACTGCTGGAAGCAGGTTAAAGAGAAGTTCTACGTAACGGATCTCCACGGAGTGGATTGGGATTACTACCACACCAACTACGCCGCCAAACTCCCCTACATCAATAATGACTTTGACTTCACAGACCTTCTCTCAGAGATGCTTGGAGAGCTCAACGGCTCACACACCGGCGCACGTTACCGCGCAACTCAGGGCCACAGGCTTGGACATATCGGCATACTTGCAGACCCTCAGTACACCGGAGACGGCATCAAGATTGCGGAGATACTCCCTGGCGGTGCCATCAACCTGATGGACACTGAGATCAAGGCCGGAGACATTATCACTTCCATTGAGGGCCATGAGATCAAGGCCGGTGAAAACTGGCTTGAGAACCTTTACGATAAAGTGGACAAGAGGATCCTTATCACCGTAAAGGCTTCCGGCAAGAAAAAGGAGCTCTTCATCACCCCCACAGCCTCTGACGCCACCCTCCTTTACAAGCGCTGGGTGCGCCAGAGAGAGGAAATGGTGGAGAAACTATCCGGTGGAAAAGTGGGCTACGTACACATTGAGGGCATGGATTCACCTTCCTTCCGAGAGCTTTATTCAAAGGCCCTTGGCAAGTACCGTAACTGCGACGCCCTCATTGTTGATACCCGTCACAACGGCGGCGGCTGGCTCCACGACGACATTGTAACCTTCCTGGGCGGCAAGGAATATCACCAGTTCACCCCTCGCGGCCAGTATATCGGCCATGAGCCGTTCAACAAATGGACAAAGAAATCCTGCATGCTCATTGGAGAAGACAACTACTCAGACGCATCGGGAACGCCCCACGCCTACAAGGCCCTTGGCATTGGAAAACTCATTGGCGCCCCCGTTCCCGGCACCATGACCGCCGTGTGGTGGGAAAACCAGGTTAACGCTCTCATAGTGTTTGGTATCCCTCAGGTTGGTAACTGGAGTCCCAAGGACAACTCCTACCTTGAAAACTTCCAGATAGAGCCTGACATCCTCATCTACAATGATCCCGCCTCTGTCCTCAGCGGCCGGGACCTCCAGCTTGAAGCCGCCGTAGCCGAGATGCTTAAGTAACCCTGTCATTCTGAGCGAAGCGAAGAATCTATAATCAATGGACAAAAAACTAGTCATAATCCCCACATACAACGAAAAGGAAAACATTGCCGATATCATTGAGGCCGTGTTTTCCCTTGAAGGAGACTTCCACGTACTTGTAATTGACGACGGTTCCCCGGATGGCACCGCAGCGATAGTGAAAAGCCTTATGGCTGCGGGAGACATCCCTGAATCGTCGGCTACGCCGACCCCTCCCACTGCCTCCGGCAGCGGGTCCCTCCCTCTTACCCGGCCGAGGGTGGCCAGGGATTCCGGGATGTCTCCCTCCGCCACAAGGCTTCATCTAATTGAGCGTAGCGGAAAGCTGGGGCTGGGGACGGCGTACCTTACGGGGTTCAAATGGGCCCTGGAGAACGGGTATGACTATGTCTTTGAGATGGACGCGGACTTTTCCCACGACCCCAAGGACCTTGTGAGGCTGCACGAGGCCTGCTCTGAAAGCGGGGCAGACCTTGCCGTAGGTTCACGTTACTGCAACGGCGTAAGCGTTGTAGACTGGCCCATGAGCCGCATTGTGATGAGTTACTTTGCCTCAACGTACGTCCGCGGAGTACTGAGGATGCACGTCTACGACACCACCGCCGGCTTTGTATGTTACAGCCGTAAGGTACTGGAAACCATTAATCTGGATGGGGTAAAGATGAAAGGCTATGGTTTCCAGATAGAGATGAAATACACCGCCTGGAAACTTGGATTCAAGCTGAAGGAGGTCCCCATCATCTTCACAAACCGCCAGAAGGGCACCTCCAAAATGAGCGGAGGCATCTTCGGGGAGGCTTTCTGGGGCGTTATCGGCCTCAGATTCAGGCGTTTTTAAGAAGCTTCAGCCCTATCCTCTTACGTTCCAGGTCCACGCTAAGGACCTGGACTTTTATTTGCTGATGCAGCTTAAGGACCTTGGAGGGCACGGCCATTCCGCGCTCTCCCATATTTGATGCGTGGATGAGGCCGTTTTCATGAAGGCCGATGTCTACGAAAGCTCCGAAGGCTGTGAGGTTGGTCACAATGCCGGGGAGTTCCATTCCAACCTTGAGGTCCTCAATGTCACGGATATCATCCGCAAATGAGAACTCCTGGGCGGTTTCACGGGGGTCGCGGCCGGGCTTTTTGAGCTCCTGGATAATGTCATTTACGGTTGGAAGGCCGAAGTCTTTCTCCACAAAGTCCTGGGCATTCAGCTTTGAGCAAAGCTCCTCATTTCCAACCAGTTCCTTTGTGGTAACACGGAGACTGCGGGCCATCTTGTCCACAATGTGGTAGCTTTCCGGATGTACGGCCGAATTGTCCAGGGGATTCACGGCGCCGTGGATGCGCAGGAAGCCCGCGCACTGCTGGTAGGCCTTGGCGCCAAGGCGGGGCACCCTCAGAAGCTGCTCACGGGATGTGAAATCCCCGTGGGATGCCCTGTAATCCGTTATTGCCTTGGATAGCGC
>JAFZML010000125.1 GCA_017553255.1 Bacteroidales bacterium
CGGGAGAGCGCCTGAAGGGAGCCGTTGTTCTCTATAATGACATTGGCCTTTGAAAGGTCTATTGACTGGGCCGATATCCGGCGGCGGGCGTCTTCCTCCGTCATGCCCCGGCCCAGCAGCCGCTCAATGCGGACTTCCTCCAGCGCAGTAACGGCCACCACGGCATCCGCAATGCCGTCAAATATGGGTTTTGAAAGGATTACGGCCGATTCCAGAACCACGAATGGGACTCCCTCCTGGGCATCCCGCCAGGCCTCAAAGTCCTTTCTCACAAGGGGATAGACTATCGCTTCCAGCTTTTCCCTTGCTTCAGGGGAAGAAAAAATGACCTTTGCAAGGCTTGAAAAAGGCACACCTAATTCGGCCTCTATTCTCTCCTTCAGCCCCGGTACGCTCTCATACAGCGCCTTGGTGCGGGAATCAGAATCATATACGGGAATGCCCCTGCCGGAAAGAAGGGCGCAGACAGCGGATTTTCCGCTGCCAATAAGACCTGTGACAATTACGGTGAGCATTACTTAAGCTCCACGCAGTCAAAGACTTCCGGCTGCACGTGATACTCCAGGACCCCGGCCGGGAGGCGGATGGTGCGGGGGGCGCACCTGCCTGAAAGCGACGCACTGAAGTCACGGTAATCTATGTACAGCTTGAAAGAAGCCGCGGGGTCCTTCTGAAGCGGGAAGGCGCAGCGCATCACAACGGATGCCGTGGGAGGGAAAACCTGAAGCTGATGGCCTGCAGGCACGTTCCAAACCTCTACGGGGACAGTGGTTCTGAGCTCCACGTAACGGGACACGGGAACCTCATAGCTTATCTCCGTCTTGGACATCCTCACGCCTGGAATCTCATCCAGTTTAAGGATTCCGTGCCGGGATCTGTTAAGGTCCGTAAGAACAAGACGGGCCGAAGAAACCTTGTCTATACCCTCAAGGATACCGGCATCTGCGTAAACCGTAACGGAATCCGGGGTAATGCGGACAGGGCCGCCCAGCATGTACTGGGAACGGCAATGGAGGGCGCTGGGAACGTCCACGGGCACCTTCTTGTGCATTTCTGTGGGGAAAACAAAGCTGAGCGTATCCGTAATGAAGGCTTCCACAGCAGTTTCTTCCCCAAAGAACTGGCTAATGTAGTTGTTCTTGGCGCCGCCAATGACCGAGAATGTTTCAGGGCCGGTGCGGCGGAGGTCTCCCCTGTCAAAGCGCACCTTCACAACCTTTTTTTCCCTGCGGCTGTGCTCCCTCACAAGGCGGAAGCCGTCTGTGCGGCAGCGGGCGCTCACAATAACGGTATTGGCCGATGTCCCACGGTGGCCGTCAATGTTGCATTCGGCCACTACCGGTACGCTGATGGTGCCGGTATAGACGTTGGAAAGCTGGGACAGGAACCAGATAAGGCCCGCAATGAGAACGGAAGCGGCCAGAATTACCCACTCCCTCCCAAGGGGATTCCTATGCTGCTTCCCCGTCACGGCTTACTTCTGGACGTCTGAATAATCCTTCTGGAGGCCCTGCTTGTCTACGCGGAGCTTTACGTCTCCGTCTACCCTGAGGAGGGCTGTTTTCTCATTCACCTCCACAATCTCCCCGTAGATGCCGCCAACTGTGACAACCTTGTCACCTTTCTTGAGGCTGTTGCGGAACTCCTGGAGTTCCTTCTGCTGCTTGCGCTGGGGACGGATCATGAAAAGCCACATCACAAGGATGATGGCTGCGAACATAATGATTGTGGGGAGGGCGCTCTGCTGGCCCTGGGCTGCCTGAAGTGCAATGAAAAGTGTGTTCATTATTGTTTACTTAATTGTTTTTGACTATGATTCCCTCCTGCTCACGCTGCTTGATGAGGCGGTCAAGGATGCCGTTCACAAAGCCGCGGCTCTTGGGGGTGGAATAATACTTGGATATTTCCACATATTCATTTATGGTAACCTTCACAGGGATGTCCGGGAAGGCTTCGGACTCTGCCAGGCCCATTGCAATGAGCACTATGTCCGTGGTGTAAAGGCGGTCACGGTCCCACTTGGAAACGGAGCCCGCTATGAGGCTGTTGTACTCTGAGAAACGGCCGTAGGCTGTTGTGAGAAGCTTTTTTACAAATTCTTCATCGGAGCTGGCTTCCCTGCCCTGGGCAATGAGGATGTCGCTTTGATAAAGCGGAGGAAAGGACCACCTTCCAAGGCGGCCGACCTCATCCAGGGAGCGGATGCAGGTGCCAAGTGCGTATGCAAGGTCATCGGCCCAGTGGATGGAAGTATCTTCAAGGATGGCTGCAAGTGAAGGGTCATCCTCAAACTCTTCCTCAAAGATGCACTTCCAAAGTGCGGCGTCCTCCTTTACGGAAGATGCGGGCGACGCCATATAATCAAGGAAATACTGACGGGATTTGACGCGGGTATACAAATCTGACAGGAAGGCGTCCTGCTGGGCCCAGGAAAGCTTTTTCTTTTCTATGAGCCTTTGGAAATCAGGGTCTCCCTCCAGAAGGGCCGATATGCCGTTACGGACGAATTTCATATTGGGATTAAGGTCCTCCTGAGTGGGGTTGAACTTGCCACGGGCCGCCTCTATGCGGCTTGACGCCACCTGCGTGAGGGCGGGGATGACGGACATCATAAATAGATAAAGGTCCCTTGTGGCTTCCTCAGATGCTTCAAGGCTGCGGAGCGCTTCTTTCAACGTAAGGTCCGGATTCTCTGCATAAGAATACAGCACCTTGAAAGCCTTGATACGTAAGATTCGTCTGTTGAGCATATGTCAAATAATTTCCACAAAGATAGCGATTTTTAAATAATAATAGTTATATTTGTGCTTACAATTGATAAAACAGCAAGAGAGATGTACAGTGAAGATTTTGAAAGGTCACGTGACCGTGAGCGGGGCTCGGAAGACGTTTACTCAAAGCCTGTGAGGGCCGGTAAGCGCACCTATTTCTTTGATGTCAAAAGCACCAAAGGCAACAATGATTTCTATCTTACCATCACTGAAAGCAAGCGCCGCACGGAGCGTGACGGTTCTTTCGTGTATGACAAGCACAAGATATTCCTTTATAAGGAAGACTTTGAGAAATTCTCCGAGGGCCTTCAGGAGGCCGTGCAGTACATCATGCACAACCTCCTCCATGACCAGCCCATCCGCCAATACCCCTCCCGGGAGGAGCAGGATGCTCAGGAGGAAGAGTTTTAAACCTTAACCCGGCACAGATTGCGCCGGGTTTTTTGAATCCACATCACGGTTATGCTGCTCAAAAACGTACTCTGGGAAGATTCCCCGGCCCACATTCTCATTCAGGGGAACCTCATCACAAAGGTGAGCAGGGACTCCATTGCCGTCCCTCCAACTGAAGAAGTTATTGACTGCAGCGGAAAGGCTGTGATTCCCGGGTTTGTGAACGCCCACAGCCACGCGGCCATGATTATGCTTCGCGGCGTATATGAGGACCTCACCCTTTACCAGTGGCTGGACAAAGTTTGGGCAAAGGAAGCCAAGATGGACGGTGAGTTCATATACTGGGGCACCAAGGCGGCCTGCCTTGAGATGATAAAGAGCGGCACCACCACTTTCAATGACCAGTACTGGTTCCCTTCCCACGCCCGCAAGGCGGCGGTAGAGATGGGTCTGAGGCCGGCCGTGTCTTTCATCTTCCTGGATTCCCAGGACCCCAAGATGGCTGCCATGCAGCGCATAGCCTGCCAGAAACTCTATGAAAAGTCCCTGGACTGGGGAACAAAGTCCCTCTTCACAATCTCCATCCACTCCGTCTATACGGTGTCTGAGGAGAATATACTCTGGGCGGCGGATTTCGCCCGTGACCGCGGCCTCCGCATCCATATGCACCTTGCGGAAACCGCCCTGGAAGACCAGGATTGCCGCCGCCTGCACAAAGGTCTCTCCCCTACGGAATATTTCGACGCCCTTGGAATCTTCGGCCCGGATGTAATTGCGGCGCACTGCCTTTTCCTGTCGGATAAAGACATCCAAATCCTTGGAGACCACAAGGTAAACTGCGTCCACAACATAAATTCAAACCTCAAGCTTGCTTCCGGTTATCAGTTCCGGTTCAATGAGCTCCGTGACGCCGGGGCAAACGTGTGCCTGGGCACAGACGGCGCCGCGTCTTCAAACACCGTGGATATGCTTGAGCACATGAAAAACAGCGCAATGGTCCAGAAAGCCTGGCGCAGGGATCCCGCCGCACTTCCGCTTGGGGAACTCCTTGCAAGCGCTACGGTAAACGGAGCAAAGGCACTGGGCCTCCCCACCGGTGAAATCAAGGAGGGGATGCTGGCAGACCTTTCCCTCATAGACCTTGGCGGCACGGCTTTCATCTCCCCCGCCCCCACTCTTGCAAATCTTGTGTACGCCGCCCACAGTGACGTTATTACGGATGTCATCTCCGGCGGAAAGTGGATTATGAGAAACCGTCAGGTCCCGGGAGAGGAGGAGATTCTCCGTGAAGCCAGAAAAGTTCTGAAGCAAATCTAACCACAAAATATGAATCCCAAAGTTCAAAAGATAAAGGATATTGTCTCCGTGCTTGAAGAAAAGCTTGGAGGCTTCACTCCGGAAATAGGCATAGTCCTTGGCAGCGGCCTTGGCTCCCTTGCAAACTCCATTGAAAACCCCATCACGGTCCCCTACAAGGACCTTCCGGGCTTCCCCGTATCCACCGCAGTGGGCCACAAGGGCAACTTCATAGCCGGCACTCTTTCCGGGAAAAACGTCATCGCCATGCAAGGCAGAATCCACTTCTATGAGGGATACGGCATGGACATGGTGGTGCTTCCCATCCGCGTCATGCTCATGCTGGGCATCAAGTACCTCTTTGTTTCCAACGCCGCCGGCGGCACCAACCTCACCTTCCACGTTGGAGACCTTATGATAATAAAGGACCACATCAACCTCCTCCCCAATCCCCTTATCGGCCCCAATCTGGATGAGATTGGCCCGCGTTTCCCCGATATGACGCGTCCCTATGACCCCGCCCTCATCAGGATGGCGGAGGAGCTTGCCGCGCAGATGGACATAAAGCTCCAGAAGGGCGTGTACGTTGGCGGAACGGGCCCTTCCTATGAAACGCCCGCAGAGTACAAATACTTCCGTCACATAGGCGGAGACGCCGTGGGAATGAGCACCATCCCTGAGGTAATAGTGGCCCGCCATGCCGGCATCCCCGTATTCGGCATTTCCGTGATCACCAACGAAGCCCACGACAATTATGCCGATGATTACGTCAACGACGGCCAGGATGTTGTGGATGCCGCAAACGCCGCAGCCGCCAGCATGACGCGCCTGATTGGCAAAATGATTGAAAAACTCTAATAACCAAACACTTAAATATGACTTATATTGAAACTATATACGCCGCAACAGACCACGTGCGCAATATTCTGGGCGGGCTTCAGCCTTCCAACGGAATAATACTGGGCAGCGGCCTAGGGAAGCTTGCCGATGAAATAGAAAACCCCATTGAAATACCCTACGGTAGCATTCCGGGGTTCCCGGTTTCTACGGCCATCGGCCATAAGGGCTGCTTCATAGTGGGCACCCTTTCCGGCAAAACCGTCATTGCAATGCAGGGCCGCATCCATTTTTATGAGGGCTACGGCACCGCCATGGCCACCCTTCCCGTGAGGGTGATGATACTCCTGGGCATAAAGCGCCTGTTTGTTTCAAACGCCGCCGGAGGCACCAACCTCAGCTACCACGTTGGAGACCTCATGATCATCAAGGACCACATCAACCTGCTGCCAAATCCCCTTATCGGCCCCAATCTCTCTGAATTCGGCCCGCGTTTCCCTGATATGACGCGTCCCTATGACCCCGGTCTCATAAGGCTGGCAGAGGAAATTGCCGAAGAAAAGGGCATCAAGCTCCAAAAAGGCGTGTACGTTGCCACTACAGGGCCATGCTACGAGACCCCGGCAGAATACCGCTACTTCCGCTCAATAGGTGCCGATGCCGTGGGCATGAGCACCACCCCGGAGGTAATTGTGGCACGTCACAGCAGCATTCCCGTGTTTGGGATGTCCGTGATTACAGACGTTGCGCACGCCACGGATGATGAAGATTACGTGACGGACGGAGAGGCCATAGTGAAGGCCGCAGACGCCGCCGCAGACAAAATGACTGCCCTCATCAAAGAAATGTTGGTGCAGCTTTAAAAAATTTTTGTATTTTTGCATAATGTAACCGGTTATGCTGGAAAGTATTAGAACTAATATTGAACAGCTGATTGCACGCTATGAGGCTGTGAAGGCGGAGAATGAAAACCTTCGCCGGGAGTTACAGGCGTGTAAGGAAACCGGAGATGCCCAAAAGGCAAGGATATTGGAAATGGAGTCAGAGATATCGTCCCTGCTTCTGTCACAAGCATTTAACGCCGCACCCGGTGGGGAGGCCAAAGCCCGGCTGGATTCACTTATTAAGGAGATAGATAAATGCATCTCCGCATTGGAGGAGTCATAATGGGTCAGAAGATAACACTCAAAATAGCAGGCCGTGATTATAACCTTACGGCCCAGTCTGAAGATCAGGAGGCCACTCTTCGCCGCGCCGCGGAAGCTATCAATAACCGTCTGGATGCCTATACACTGAGCCATCCCGGTAAAACAGCGCTTGAGCTCATGTCGCTTGTAGCCCTCAATGAAACCCTTTTCCGCATGAACGTGCAAAAGGAAATTGAGCAGTACAAGGACGCAGAAAAGCTGCTTGACACAGATCTTGAACGTTATCTCAAAGACAATAAATAAGCCGCCGGGAAAGCTGAAAACAACAAGTTCTTTTGAACCGGGCTTACTTAGGCCGTGGATGGCGGGCCCGCCACGTGAGCGGGATACCTGAAAGGGCCGGAACCCAAATCTTATTTGATAAGATTTTCTGACTACACGGCGGCTTTCTTTCCATATCTGTTGCCTGTTAATAGCACTTAACACTCAATATATATGGACCTTGTATCTTTATTAACCGGATTTGTAGCCGGAGCCGTCCTGGCCCTGGCGGCATACATAATAATCAGGCGCTCTATCCTCAAGGGCAAACGTGATGAAATCATTGAGAAGGCGGAAATTGAAGCGGAGAAAATCAAGAATGAACGCATTCTCCAGGCCAAGGAGAAATACCTCTCCCTCAAGAGTGAGCATGAAAAGATGGTGAATGAGGCAAACGCCCGCATCCATGACGGTGAAAACCGCATTCGCCAGAAGGAGAACACCCTGAACCAGAAAATGGGTGACGCAGACCGCAAAAACCGTGAACTGGATGCCCAGAAGGCCGCTCTCAAGGCCCGCGAGGATGAATACGACAAACTCCGTGACCAGGCAATCCACCAGATAGAGGAAGTTGCCGGCATGACTGCCCAGGAGGCCAAAACCCAGCTCATGGAGCAGATGAAGGCGGAGGCCCGCACAGAGGCCCAGGCATACATCAATGACTGTATAGATGACGCCCGCCTCAACGCTGCCAAGGAAGCCAAGCGCATTGTGATCAACACCATCCAGCGCACCGCCACTGAAACCGCAATTGAGAACGCCGTCACCACCTTCCCCATTGAAAACGATGAAATCAAGGGACGCATCATCGGCCGAGAAGGACGTAATATCCGTGCCCTGGAGGCCGCTACAGGCGTAGAGATTGTGGTAGATGATACCCCTGATGCAATTCTTCTCAGTGCCTTTGACCCTGTTCGCAGGGAGGTTGCCCGCCTTGCCCTCCATCAGCTTGTGGTAGACGGCCGAATCCACCCCGCCCGCATTGAGGAAGTGGTCACAAAGGTATCCAAGCAGCTTGAGGAAGAAATTCTGGAAACCGGTAAGCGCACCTGCATAGACCTTGGCATCCACGGCCTTTCAATGGAGCTTGTCCGTCTTATCGGCCGCATGAAATACCGTTCATCCTACGGCCAGAACCTCCTGCAGCACTCACGTGAGGTTGCAAATATCTGCGCCATCCTGGCTTCCGAGCTTGGCCTCAACCCCAAGATTGCAAAGAGGGCAGGTCTCCTTCACGATATCGGCAAAGTCTCAGAGGATGACCCCGATCTCCCTCACGCCCTCCTGGGTATGAAGCTGGCCGAACAGTATAAGGAAAAGCCTGAAATCTGCAACGCAATTGGCGCCCACCATGAGGAAACTGAGATGACTTCCCTCTACGCTCCCCTGGTGCTGGTTGGCGACGCCATTTCCGGTGCCCGTCCCGGCGCACGCCGTGAGGTCATTGAAAGCTACATCAAGCGCCTCCGCGGCATGGAGAACCTTGCCGGTTCATATCCCGGAGTCACAAAGGCATACGCCATCCAGGCCGGCCGTGAGCTCCGCGTTATTGTGGGCGCAGAACAGGTCTCAGACCATGACGCAGAGGTTCTTTCAGGTGAAATAGCCAAGAAGATCCAGGATGAAATGACTTATCCCGGACAGGTCAAGATCACGGTTATCCGTGAAACCCGTTCCGTAGCCTACGCCAAGTAAATGAATGAACTGGCCCCGCTAATAGCAGACCTGGCGCTGATCCTTATCTGCGCCGGGGTCATGACGCTCATCTTCAAAAAACTCAAACAGCCGCTGGTGCTGGGCTATATTGTGGCCGGCTTCCTGGCCAGTCCGCACTTTGCCCTTACGCCTTCCGTGATTGATACCGCCAGCATCCATGTCTGGAGTGAGATAGGCGTCATCTTCCTGCTGTTTGCGCTGGGGCTGGAATTCAGTTTCAAGAAAATAATGAAGGCCGGAGGGCCTGCCGTAATCACCACCCTAACCATCATCTTCGGCATGATTGTCCTTGGGTTCGTGGTGGGGTCGGCCTTCGGATGGAGCAAAATGGACGCCCTGTTCCTGGGCGGCATGATATGCATGAGCTCCACCACCATCATTTACAAGGCTTTTGAGGACCTTGGGCTGTCCAAGAAGAAATTTGCCGGACTGGTCATGAGCGTCCTCATCCTGGAAGACATCCTGGCCGTGGTGCTCATGGTGGTCCTTTCCACCGTAGCCGTTTCCACCAACTTTGAAGGCGGTGAACTGGCCAGGAGCATCTTCAAGCTGGTCTTTTTCCTTGTCCTGTGGCTTGTGGTGGGCATCTTTGTGATTCCGCTCATCCTGCGCCGGACTCGCAAACTGATGAACGACGAAACCCTCCTGGTAACAGCGCTGGGCCTGTGCTTCCTCATGGTGGTGGTGGCCGCCAAAACCGGCTTCTCGGCCGCCTTCGGCGCCTTTATCATGGGTTCTATCTTGTCTGAAACCCTGGAGGCAGAGCACATAGAACGGCTGGTAAAACCGGTCAAGGACCTTTTTGGAGCCATCTTCTTTGTGTCCGTGGGCATGATGGTAGATCCTGCCATGATTGCGCAGTACTGGCTCCCCATACTTATCATTACCCTCACGGTGATAGTGGGCCAGCCTTTCTTTGCCATGGTTGGTGTGCTCCTTTCCGGACAACCGCTCAAGACCGCCGTTCAAAGCGGTTTCTCCCTTTCCCAGATTGGAGAATTCTCCTTCATTATTGCCACACTGGGCGTTTCCCTGGGTGTTACCAGCAATTTCCTCTACCCCATTGTGGTGGCCGTCTCTGTGATTACCATTTTCCTGACGCCATACATGATCCGGCTGTCTGGTCCCGCCTACAACTTCCTGTACAAGCATCTGCCGGAGCGCCTCAGGACATTGCTGGACAACTACGCAGAGTCCACAGAGCCCCGTTCCGGTAAGGACAGTCTCTGGCGGCAGTATCTTGGTAACCTTATCAAGGCCGTTGTCATCTACATCATAGTAAGCATTGCCATCTGTGCGCTGGGCCTCAACCTGGTGCAGCCCCTGGCCACCCGCTGGCTGCCGGACCTCTGGGCCCGGATTGTCACAGCCGTGATCACGCTTATCGCACTGGCTCCTTTCCTCCGCGCCATCATGATCAAGATGAACATGAGCGCAGAATTCAAGGCGCTGTGGGAGGAGAGTCCGGCCAACCACGCGCCGCTGGTTACCAGCGTTGCTGTACGCTTCATAATAGCCCTTGGCTTTGTGATTTATGTACTGGGAAGGCTCTTCCACATCTCCGTGATGCTCCTGGTACTCATTGCCCTGGGAGTGGCCCTGTACATTGTCTTCAACCGCTGGACACGGCAGTCCACTCACCGCATAGAGAGCACCTTCATGGCAAACCTCCGGTCCAGGGAAATCAGGGAAGAATACCTTGGGAACAAGCGTCCTGAATATGCCACCGCCCTTCTGGACAAGGACTTGCACCTTACAGACTTTGACATTCCGCCAGAGGTTGAATGGGCCGGGGCAGAGCTTAGGGACCTGAGCTTCGGCCAGCAATACGGCGTACACATTGTGTCCATTCTCCGCGGCAGCAAGCGCATCAACATTCCCAAAGCCACGGAGCGCATCTTCCCCGGAGACCACATCCAGGTAATTGGGACAGATGCCGGACTGGAGGCTTTTGGAGCTCACTTACAACGCGCCAGCGCCTCCTCCATGCCGGAGGATCTTATCCAGAGTGAAATGATTCTGCGCAGGCTGGAGATTGGGGAAAATTCCCACTTCCTGGGGAAAGCCCTCATGGACAGCGGTATCCGTAACCAATACCACTGCCTGGTGGTGGGCATTGAAAAGCCAGA
Organism: Bacteroidales bacterium; assembly: GCA_017553255.1. Lineage (GTDB taxonomy): Bacteria > Bacteroidota > Bacteroidia > Bacteroidales > UBA932 > Cryptobacteroides. The sequence continues at coordinate 10,612 of JAFZML010000125.1, forward strand.
CGGCAGCCTCCACGTCCCGGATGCCCACGTTCCCCTGGAAAACGGGGACACCCTGTGGCTGGTTGGAGAGCACAGCCACATAGAGTCTTTGATGGCCCTATAGCAGTTTCTATCGGCCAAACAAAAGCGTCAAATCATTATCCAGGGCTGGACCAGCTATTTCCTGAGGGACAAAGGACCAGTGACCAAGAATTGAAGGGTCAGACACCTCTTCTGGATCTATGGAAGGATCTTCCTGTAACCTCTGGAACAGCAGGTTACGTATTTCAGGGTAACGGGCAACCACGCGCTCATCAATGAGGTCCGTTTCAATTCCAATCTCATCAAGGAGGGCGCCGCCGCCGCTTGCACGGTATGAGGTAAGGGCTACGTTGTAAGTGCGGGCGGGGTCAAAGGCGCTGCCATCGGCCATAGAAGTCACGTTTATGCGTTTTCCTCGGGGTTTTGTAACGTCTACGGTGTAATTGATGCCGGCTACTGAGTCAAAGTTATACTGGGCATTGGCAAAGGACCAGCCTTTCTGCATGGTGCGGGGATTGTCCTTCTCTATAATGTTCAGGACGTGGTCTCCGGGCTTGGATGCCGTGACTATCCAGCGGTCATAGGATGCTTCCAGGTAACGCACCACCTCATCTCCCGTCATCTTTATCACATAGAGCTGGTTCTCAAAGGGGTAGATTGTAAAAAGGTCGTTGAAAATGAGGATGCCGGATTTGATTGTTTTGTTATAGGTGAGAGGTGCGGCTATTGAAAGCTCCGCAGGCTCCTGGGCCAGACATATTGTGTGGATAAGGTTAATATAATCACACATTCCTGCATAGGAATCACGTGTACGGAGATCCATGTTAAGGATTCCAACTTCCTGAAGCGTGAATGCGCGAACCGCCTCAAAGTCCTTACGGAAATGCGCCCTCATCACGGGATCCGCTTTTTCGGCCTTTACAGGGATAAGGTCTGTCTCAAAGGATTTGGAGGCAACGGCGCCGTCCTTAACAGTGAGATGCATTTTCCCGTGAGCCACATAGCGGCTGTGGCTGCCGGAATTGAGAAGGGCGCAGGTGTCCCTGGTTTCCACATAAGGCCTGTGGTCATGGCCGCAAATGAGCCAGTCCACTCCCTTAACAAGATTGAAGGCATCCAGGGCTTCGGCCTCAAGGATGGTGCCGTCTCCCTGGCCGCAGGCAGAGTGCATTGCGGCAATAACAATGTCCGGATGCTCTTTTCCGCGCACATAGTCAACGTCTGACTGGATGCGGGAAGCAATTGACTCAAAATGCATTCCGCTCCAAAGTTCCTCAGAGAGCCAGGCCTTGATATTGGCATTGTTGTAGCCTATTATTGCAATCCTGAGACCGGCTTTCCGGACCATCTTGTATGCGGGGAAATAGGATTTTCCGTTGTCGTTCCTAACGGCATTTGCCGCCATAAAAGGCGCATGGGCCTTGACCAGGGCCTTCTGGACGCGGTCATAAACGGGATGACCGGTTTCAATGTCGTGGTTGCCCATGGCAATGGCATCATACTTCATATACTCTATGATGCGGGGGAAAAGGTGTGGCGTTTCCGTATCCACGTAATTAAAATAGTACGCGGCGTTGTCTCCCTGAAGGCAGTCTCCTGCATCAATAAGAAGCACATTTTGTGGGCCGTCTGCCGTGCGCACACTGTCTATGTAGTAGTTCATGGCAAAGATGGAATTCTTTATACCGCCTCCTACATAGGTAGAGTCAAACCACGTGCTGTGGACGTCGTTGGTAGAAAGGACCGTGAGGGTGTAGTCCCCGTCTTTAAGACTGCGTGAGCATGAAAGGAATGCCAGGCAGATAACGGGGATGAATAACTTGAAAATGTATTTCATACGGGAAGTCTATCTTTTAAACCTTGCCATTTGCTGCATGAGGGAGCCGGTGACGGCGCCTTTCATGAGTTTGCGGGTGCCTTCAAACTGCTTCAGGAGCTTGTTGACATCCGGGAGGGATGTGCCGGAGCCATCGGCAATCCTCTTGCGGCGTGAGCCGTTAATGGCCTCTGGGTGCTCCCTCTCATAGGGAGTCATTGAAAGGATAATGGCTTCTGTGGCCTTGAAGGCGTCCTCCGGAATATCCACATCCTTCATAGCCTTGTCCATGCCGGGAATCATGCCTGCAAGGTCCTTGATGCTACCCATCTTTTTCACCTGCTGGATTTGCTGATAGAAATCCCACAGGGTGAACTGGTCCTTGGCCAGTTTCTTCTTGAGGGCGCGGGCCTCTTTTTCATCATACTGCTCCTGGGCCTTTTCCACCAGGGAAACAACGTCTCCCATGCCAAGGATACGGTCTGCGATGCGGTCCGGGTGGAAAACGTCCAGAGCCTCAAGCTTTTCACCGGAAGAGACAAACTTGATGGGTTTCCCAACAACAGCCTTGATGGAAAGGGCTGCACCGCCGCGGGTGTCACCGTCCATCTTGGTGAGGACAACGCCGTCAAAGTCCAGGCGGTCATTGAAGGCCTTTGCAGTTTCCACGGCGTCCTGACCGGTCATGGCGTCTACCACAAACAGGGTTTCCGTAGGGTTCAGGGCCTTATGTAGGGCCGATATTTCATTCATCAGCTCCTCATCCACGGCAAGGCGGCCGGCGGTATCCACAATCACTACCGGGTAGCCTTCGGCCTTGGCTTTCTTTACCGCATCCTGAGCAATCTTGATGGGGTCCTTCTCTCCTTCCACGGTGAAAACGGGCACCTCAATGCTGCCACCCAGCACCTTGAGCTGCTCTATGGCGGCGGGACGGAAGGTGTCGCAGGCGGCAAGGAGTACCTTCATTCCCTTCTTTGACTTCAGATGCAGGGCCAGTTTGGCGCTGAAGGTGGTTTTACCGGAACCGTTGAGACCGGCCACCAGCACAATGCCGGGATTGCCCTTCACGTTGATTTCACTGGCCTGAGACCCCATGAAATCCGCAAGCTCATCCCTCATGATCTTGACCATCATCTGCTGGGGCTTCACGGCTGTGAGCACTCCCGTGCCTATTGCCTTGTCCTTCACCCTGGTGCAGAAGTCCTTTGCAACCTTGTAGCTTACGTCTGCGTCCAGGAGGGCCTTGCGGATATCCTTGACGGTTTCCGCTATATTGATTTCAGTTATTTTTCCTTCTCCCTTGAGGATCTTGAATGACCTCTCAAGTCTTTCCTGCAGGTTTTCGAACATAGATTCACTTTTAGCTTACAAAGATAATAAGAAAAAAGAAACGTTTCCAGCGTTGTTTCACGTTTCCCCCAAAAAACATTTCAAAAAGTTTTTACGTTTCAAGGGACCGGTTCCGGGAAAGGGCCTTACCTTTGGCAAAACACTTGAGACATGGAAAAAATGCTTAAATGGATGGCTTTGCTCCCGCTGGTGGCGGGACTTGCCGCATGTGACGATTTTGGAAAATTCCCTGGGGCCGACACCCACGGGGAGCTTGAGTGGGAGGTTGACCGTGAGTCCGTTGCCAAGGCCGGAGCCCTTGTACCGGACATCAACGACTTCCTCCTTACAATTAAGGACAGCAAGGGTGTTACGCTGTATGATGGCACCTACGGGGACTCCCCCGCCAAGCTCAACGTCCCGGCCGGGAGCTACACCATAACAATAGTTTCCAGCTCCTTTACCTCCCCCGCATTCAGCCATCCGGTTTACGGAGATGAGCAGGTGGTGGTGATAAAAGCCGGGGAAAGCGCCACGGTTACCCTGGAATGCACTCTGATTAACTGCGGAATCCGCCTGAGGATTGCCCCAAACTTCCTTACAAGCTTCCCTGATGGGGTGATGTTTGTGAAACAGAATCAGGCCAAACTGATGTACGCCTACAGGGATGACAGGATTGCGTACTTCCACCCTGGTGAGATAGCCGTGGTGCTGTACAACGAAGGAGAGGAGGAGACTCTTTTTACGCGCACCCTTGAGGCCAGGCAAATCCTTACCGTGAATATATCGGCCGCGGGGAACGCCAATTCCGAGGCATCGTCCATAACTGTGTCCCTGGATACAAGCAAAACCTGGCTTACGGACAGCTGGGTTATTGGTGGGGATAATTCCGGCGGCGGGACTGGCGGCGGATCCGTCCCTGATGCATGCACGGTGGCCGATGCCCGTGGGAGAATCGGCCAGAAAGACGTATGGGTTTACGGCTATATAGTGGGCGGAGACCTCACCACGGCCGCAAGCGGGGAGGTTAAGACTTCCGGAATCACCAAGGCCACCCATTTTGCCATGGCCGACCGTTCCTCCATCACGGACAAGACGGCCTGCATAGCCGTGGAGCTGCCCGCCGGAAGCGTCCGTGACGCCCTTAACCTGGTGTCTCACCCCGACCTTGTGGGCACACGCGTATATGTAAAAGGAGAAATAGTGGAGAAATACTTCGGGACAGTGGGACTCAAGGGA
>JAFZML010000009.1 GCA_017553255.1 Bacteroidales bacterium
GTGGTTTTTCTTTGTCTCCAAGATGCTGGGAGCGTCCGTGAGGCTGTTCCTCATGATAGCAACCCTGCAGCTGCTTCTGGCAGGCCCGGTGGGTATTCCGTTCTGGGTAACAGTGCTCGTTGTGGTATTCCTGGAGTGGCTATATACCGTCCGCGGGGGAGTGAAGGCCGTGATAGGGCTGGACATGGTTAAAACCCTGTCCATGCTCCTTGCCGTGGTTCTGTGCCTGGTGCTAATCGGCCGTGAGGTAGGGAAGCCGGACACGTCCCTTATGAGGGTGTTTTATTTTGACGACGTCAACCATCCCCAGTTCTTCTGGAAGCAGCTTCTGGGCGGCCTGTTTGTGGTTGTTGGAACAACCGGCCTGGACCAGGATATGATGCAGAGGACCCTTGCCTGCAAGAACGTAAAGGACTCCCAGAAAAACCTCATTGTCTCCTCCATTCTGCAAACTGTTGTGATAGCGCTGTTCCTTCTGCTGGGAGTATATCTGTATCAGTTTGCCGGCCTTCACGGCCCTACCGTGGAACGTTCAGACGAACTGTTCCCCACCGTGGCCTGGAGCGGCCTTATGCCCGCAGGAGGCCTTGTGGCGGCACTTTTCATTGTGGGCCTTGTAATGGCCGGGTTCCCCGCAGGAGGTTCCGCACTTACTGCGCTTACCACATCTTTTACGGTTGACATCCTGGGGAACGACCACCGTAGAACACTTGTCCACAGTGCCATGGCCGTGATAATGGCAGCCTGCATCCTCATTTTTGCCGCCCTGAATTCCACAAGCGTCATTGACGCCGTGTACCGCCTTGCAAGCTACACCTACGGCCCCATCCTGGGCCTTTTTGCATTCGGCCTTTGCTGCAAAACGGAAGTGCGTGACCGCTGGGTGCCGGTTGTTGCCGTTGCCGCACCAATTCTGTGCCTTGTGCTGGACCTTAATTCGGTGGCCTGGTTCCACGGCTACCACTTCAGCTACGAAATCCTTCCCCTCAACGCCGTTTTCACCATGGCCGGGCTCTTCCTCATCCGCCACCGTCGCTAAACCCCCTATATTTCTCCCCTTGTGGTGGAGCTTAACCACTTGATTTACAGCCAGTTGTGGAATCTTCTACTAGAACTAATTCTGGTAGAAGATCCCACAACCAATTGAGTATGAGCACATTAAGCTCCACCACAAGGGGAGAAACAGAATCATAAAAAAGCAGTATCTTTGCACAGTATGCAGAAGATTACGCCGCAAATAGTTCAGGGGATAGTGCATTCAGACCAGAAGTGCTTCAAGAGTCTGTATGACGCATACTATTCATACCTCTGCGGAATAGCGGTGAGTTATATCCATGACTTTGAAAAGGCCAGGGAGATTGTGAACGACGTATTTCTCCGCGTTTGGGAGCGCCGCGCCCAACTTAAGTATCCGCCCCTCCCGTATCTTATTTCAGCAGTACGCAATTCTAGCTATAACTACCTGAGAGACAGCCAGAAAGCCAGCGAAATAACCCTTGAGCTCCTTGACCGTCTTCCGGACATGGACCTCTACGATGAGAATGAAGTAGAGGATATACTCTACAGAGTAACAGAGATTTCAAAGAAACTTCCTGAGCGCTGCCGGGAGGTATTCTCCCTTCATTTCTATGAGGGGATGGATTCGGCCGATATTTCAAAAGCCCTTGACATATCGCCCTCCACGGTAAGGGTTCAGCTGAAGATAGCGCTGGACAAAATCAGGGAAAATCTGAAAAAATAGCACCCGGCTTTAAACGAAGGCCGGGTTTTTAGTGTATATAATAGTGAAAAACATCACCGCGATGACCACACAGCAGCACCAAGACCTTCTGGCCGCGTATTTCTCCGGCCAGGCCACGGAAGAGGAAAAGTCTGAGATTCTTTCCCTTCTGGACTCAGACAAAGATTTTGCCACCGCCTTCCGTGAAATGGACCAGGCTTATGTGGCCGCCAGCATTCCCGCATTTGAAAAGACCAAGGAAAAGGACTACCGTCGTCTGGAAAGCCGTATCAAACCCGTCAGGCTGTCCTTCTGGAGGCCTCTTGCCGTAGCTGCCAGCGTTGCCGCCGTCATTTGCCTTGGTGCCGCGCTTTATCAGTTCAATAATTCAGAACGCTTCCTCAGGCAGACCAGCCTCACAACCATTGCTTCCACCCGCGGTACCGGAACGGAGACCCTGCTTCCGGATGGTACGCGCGTATGCCTCAA
>JAFZML010000126.1 GCA_017553255.1 Bacteroidales bacterium
ACGGTCCCAGTTGCCTGTGGTGGTATTCACACCTGCGCCGCCAAACTGGAAGAACGTGGTGTTGTACTTACACTTGGTGGCGGCAGATATCTGCAGGCCGTCAACTGTAAGATCCCAGGTTGCAATGTCAGTGTTCACTGCTCCCAGCTTTGCGAATTCGCTCTGCCATTCCTCTGACGAGAAGTCCCATACAAGGGTAACCTCGGTGGGCACAAGCGCACCGCTGCCGCCCTTAGGCTGGATAGCGATTGACGCTGAACCTTCCTGAGATTCCTTATAGTAGATGTCTCCGGCGGCTGGAACGGCGGTGATGGTAAAGTTGTAGAGACCGGCCTCAAGTTCCATAATAACCTCTGCGGGAATGGTGCAGCTAAGCACACCGGGCTCAAGTTCCTGAGTCTTGCGGTTGAACTTCACCACGTAGGAAGCGGCGTTGTCCACTGCGTTCCATGTGGCTGTAACGGCAGTCTCATCACCCTCCGTAAGGGTTACGGGCTCTACGGTGAGCTTGGGAGTTGAGAGAACCTTGTCTCCACCCTTGGTGTCAAGACTCCAGGCCAGTTTGGTAAGGGAAATTGCACCAGTGGAATAGAGGAATACAAGGCCTTCGCCCTTCACTTCAGGGATGATTATCTTCTGGACACCTGCGCCGGAGGATGCCATAGCACCGCCAATCACGGCAAATCCGTTGTCGTCCTGAAGGCCTATTACAACAGAGGCAGAGCCACCGTTTGCGACCTGAAGGTCTACGGAACCGGCGATATCCTTAAGCTTAAATGCGGCATAGCCCTCCGTGGGAACACCCTTTCTGGTGGTTGCCGAAGCACCCAGGAAGTTGATTCCGCCGTCGGCGTTAAGAGGAGTCTCCTCAGTTCCAACAAGGAGGAGTTCGTCGCGGACTCGGCTGTTCTTTACCTCACCTGCAAAGAGAGTGGCATCCTGGAGATTCCAGGTGTGGGCGCCCTCAATGACATTCTGGGTAAGGTCTTCGGCCTTCTCCACGTAGGAGATCCACCACTTGGAAGCACCAACCTTGCCGTTAATGAGATCCTGGTTGGAAAGCTGGAAGAAGTTGCCCTTCGCGTTGTAGCAGGGATCCTCAGCGAGGACCTTGAAACCTGCGGCGCCGGCATCTACCTTGGCAAAGAAGGCGTCTCCGTGGGCAAAGGTGTAGTTGTTGGCCGCGTTGAGGGTGGGAACAACGGTACCGCTGTTGTCCTGGAAGAGATGGCACAGTTCAAGCCACTTGCCGTCTCCGCCCTTGCCTTCCACGTCAGGAGTATCCTCATACAGGAAGAGGTTGTTCTTCAGGGACATGGAGGTAGCTACACGGATTGCGAAGATACCGCGGTTGTTGCCGTTGTTGATTGTAGAGACGTTCTTGACGGTGTTGTTCTCAAACACAAAGCTGGGGCACTTGACATTGCCTTCATCAATGGAGGTGTCATCTCCAAAGCGGACCAGGGTACGGATGCCGTCCCAGATGGTGTTGTTCCTCAGCTGGATGGACTTGACATCCGAGTGGGTACTCTTACGGAAGTCTATGCAGTCACCTGCCATGGCACCGGCCATGTTGTAGATGTCGCAGGACTCAAACACAATGTCCCCCACGGAGAGAAGGTCCCCTTCTCCGGTCTTGTTGTTGTAGAACAGGCCGGCCTTGAAGTTGGTTATCTCACAGTTGATGAACTTGACATCTCCAAGCTTGGTTGCGCCGCCGGAGTAGTTCACAAGGTGATTGTGGTTGGCTTCGTCGTCAAACTTGATGCCTTCGGCAATGATCTCCGTGCCGTCGGCCATTATTGAAGAGACGTCAAAGTTACCAATCACAACGGGCTTTTCGCCGTTGGGACCGGGCTCACCAACCATCTTGATGCTGGCTGTGGGTTTGGAACCACCAATAGTATAAGGAGAGCCTGAATACTTGAGGTATACGCTACCGCCGGCAGTTACGTTGGCAAGCAGTTCCTCTGAATTGGACACCTGGGTAAGGCTGCCGGCATCGGCCGGAGTCCATACGTCCACGGCGCCGCGGGAGGCACTCATGTAGAAGAGGGTGATCTGGTATTCAGATGAAGGTTCAAGGCCTTCTACGGTGGCTGCAGCAGCCTCTGCTTCGGCCGATGAAAGTTCCTTCTTCACGGTGCTGCCACCCTTCACGGGAGCGGCGGAGATGTGTGTAACCTCCTTGTAATCTGAAGATTCATTGCTCCATGCAAGGGACACGGACGTTGACGTACGGCCGGAAACCTCAAGATAGAGATTGTCTTTAACCGCATAGGTCTTGATTCCGCTGTCACTGTCAAAGGAAGCAATCTTGGAGCCAGTAGACTCAATCCTGAAGCCGTCAGAGTCTACCCTGAAGGCCTGTACCGTGAACCAGTACTTCTGGTCTGCGGTGAGGGCGGTTACAAAGGGCACGTCAGATGCGGGGAGTTCCCAGCTCTTGACCTCTGCGGTTAATTCGGCGTCATTGTACACGGTGAGGATGTACATCCCCGCGTCCTTGTTGACATCCCAGCCGAATGTGACGTCTACACCGGTTTCCATGTTAACTTTTGCCGACAGGTTCTGCGGCTCAAGGCAACGGGAAAGGGTGATCTCAGTAATTTCTTCGAATTCCTGAGTCTTGGCGCAACCGGCAAAGATGGCCGCCGTGGCCAGGACTGCCAGTGAGACTTTAAGTATATTCTTGTAGTTCATAATGCGTCAATATTTGTTTATTCGTAGCCGTAATCGTTCTTGATCCTGCCCTGACTGTTAATCATGGTAGTGTTGTAGATGGGCCAGAACATGTACTGTTCAGGGTCTCTGGAATAGATACCTTCAATGAGGGCGTCATAGAGGCCGGTATCGGCACCCTTGCTGTCCACAATCTTGGTAAAGTATTCGGCCTTTTTCTCCCAGGCGCCTGAAGGCTTTGTAGATTCTCCCTTGAAGCCGTAGACAACCACGTTGTCTCCGTCAAGCTGCCAGTAGATGTCTCCGTTGAGACCGTTAACGTCGGCATACTTACCGGTGAGGTTACGGAGGGCGGTCATGTCATTCTTGGCCTCAATCATCTTGGACTTCAGAAGGCCCCAGCGGATGAGGTCGAACTTACGGGTCATCTCACCGCAGAACTCAAATGCACGCTCATCCACAATGGCGTTGAACATGGCTTCCTTGCCGTTAATCGCAGCCACATAATTCTCTGCGGCCTCTTCATTGCCCTTGAAGGCGCGCTTACGCACAGCAAGGAAATCTTCCTTTGCAGCGGCAAGGTCACCGGTTTCGTTGGCAATCTCGGCGGCCATGAGGAGGATATCGGCATAACGCAGGACAACGGGCTTAATACCGTCATCGTTACCGCCGGTGTAGGGCTTTTTGGTCATCCACTCATAACGGTATTTGCCGAAATACCACTTATGGATTCCTGCAAGCTCCTGCTCATTGTCTGAGTTCCAGCGCCAGTTAACGCAGGTGATGTCACGGCGGATGTCCTTGGGATCATAGTTGAACCACATGGTAGGGACGGGACCGGCATCACCGCCGCGGGTGACAGTGGCGCCACCGGCATACTTGGAGCCTTCGCTGCGGACAGCGAAAGTGAAGTTCCATCGGCCACGGCCGTCGGAGAACGGGATTACGTAGAGGGTCTCATGACCGGGACCGGCAGTGAGGTTGTCCATATTGCTCTGGTTCTTCCAATACTGCTCAAAATCCTCAAGGGAGGCGGTTCCGGAGGCAATTGCATCATTCAGATATGTAAGTGCCTTGGGATAAAGGATGTCCTTAGTGAGGGCGGGGTCATTGGAAAGACGGTTCTCACCAAGGTCTCCGGTGCCTTCCATGCCGTCGTCCGGGCGCTGGGCATAACCACAGGCCATAAGGACAATCCTTGCATACAGGCCCTCAGCGAACATCTTGTTCACGCGGTCTGTGCGGGATGTGGCAGTGCTCTGGCCGGGATAAGGGAGGTAAGGGATGGCCTCCTCAAGATCTGAAAGAATCTGCTTGAAGACAATGTCACGGCTTACCTTGGGAAGGTACACAGTCTCACTGGTAGTGGGGCTGAAACGCGCGGGAACATCTCCCCATGCCTTTACAAGGTCATAGTAAATCATGGCCCTGAGAGTGAGGGCTTCTCCAAGGAGATATGCCATGTCGGCATTCTCTACCGGATTTCCGTAGGTGCGGATACCCTCAATGCAGAGATTGGCACGTTCAATGGCCTCATACATCTTGGCAAACGGGCCGTTGTCCAGATTCAGCTGTGCATTATTTGGCAGCTGGGAGTATCCGGCAATCTGATATTTCTCATCAGTGGGTTTGAAGGTGTTGTACCACTCGATATCGCTGTTCAGGCCAATCCAGCAAAGATATCGGCCACGATAGTTGTTGGTTTCACCGAAAGACTGGGCGATTGAGAAAATTGTATTCTCCGTAAGTGAATAGTTGGAATATACGGTAGCAGCGTCAAAAGTGGACGGAGAAGCCGAATCCAGGAACTTTTCACAGGAAACCGCCATGGCGGACATCATTACCGCTGAAAGGATATATATAATCTTTTTCATACTGATAGCGGATTAGAAGGTGATGTTGAGACCGGCCACAAAACCGATGCTCTTGGGATAAGCAGAGTAGTCTACGCCGGGAGTAAGCGGAGTTGAACGGCGGGTGTCAACTTCAGGGTCATAGCCGGAGTACTTGGTGAGGCAGAACAGGTTGGTACCTGTTGCATAGATGCGGAGTTTACGGATGTGAACCTTCTCCGTGAGTTTAGAGGGCAGAGTGTAGCCGATTGTTGCGCTCTGGAGACGGAGGAAGGAACCGTCCTCAACGGCCCAGTCACTGAAGACTGCGTTGCCAATTGCAGGGTTCCACATGGTCTTGCCGGCGTTCATATACTCAAGGCGATATTCGTCGTTCACAAGCTCACCGGTTTCCCAGTCAATGTTGGTCCAGCGATTTGCAACATCCATGGAATTCAGGAGGTTGCGGTTGTAATATTTACGGGAAGACGTAAACTCAATCTTGTTGGCGTTGTAAACATCATTGCCAATCATGAAGTTGAAATTGGCGCTGAAGTCAAAGCCCTTGTAGTAGCCGGAGAAGTTGAAACCGCCGGTGAAATCAGGGGCAGCATTGCCGATAATGGTGCGGGACTTATTGGTAAGGGCGTAGTGATGGGCAACGGGGTTGCCATTCTCATCCAATACAGCAGCCTTGCTGGCGTCCTCGGTGTATTTTCCATCGGCATCAAGATAGACTGGCTTGTCGTGCTTGAGATCCTTGTACTTGGGAGCGCCGGGACGCAGATATGCGGCTCCGATAATGGAGGAGCAGTCTACAACGCCCTCATTAAGCACCCACTTGGCACCGTCCCAGGTAAGATCATCGGTAGTATAGAAACCGTCCATCTGGTAGCCGTACATATTGCCAAGGGGCTGGCCCACCTGGACAATGTAGTCGTCACCAATTTCCGTGGAAGCCCAGTAGGACTGAGCCGTGATGGCATCAAGACCGCCAAGGTCCATAACCCTGTTCTGGTTGTAAGCTATGTTACCGCCAATGTTGAGGGAGAAGTCCTTGGTCTGGACAATCGGAGCGTTGAGGGTGAGCTCAATACCGCGGTTGCGGGTGGAGCCCACGTTCTGATACTGGCTGTCGTAACCGGAACCGGGGATGGGGAAGTTAATCAGAAGGTTCTTGATGTCGTTCTGATATACCTCCACGCTACCGCTCAGGCGGCCTTGCCAGAATGAGAAATCAAGGCCGATATTATGGGTATAGGTGGTTTCCCAGGTAAGATCCGGATTGTTGAGGATCTTGCCGGCCGTAAAGATATTCTGGGACATGGAAATCCAGGCTGTTGTAGAGGAGGCGTACTCCTTCATAAGCTGGCCTGAAGGGATGTTGTTGTTACCGGCGGTACCAAAGCTGTAACGGAGTTTCAGCTGATCCAGCCAATTGTGGGCCCCTTCCATCCAGGGCTCATTGGAAATGGTCCAGGATGCAGCGGCCGAGGGGAAGAAACCCCAGCGGTGACCGCGTGCGAACTTGGAGGAACCATCGGCACGGAGGGTTACGCCCACAGAGTAACGTTTGAGATAGTCATAGTTCACACGGCCGAAGAAGGAAAGGAGTTTGTCGTCCGCGCTGTACTTGTTGTTTGAAGAAGCGGGAACGCCGGAAGCCATGAAGTTCCAAGCCATAGTGGCATCGTAGAACACCGGGAGACCGTCTACAAGGTCTGTGAGAGTGTTGCTCTTGGTGATTGTCATTTCCTCACCAATGAGAGCGTTGAGAGTATGGTCACTGTTTTTCAGGACCTTCTCAAAGTCATAGTTGAGGGTGTTGGTGTTACGATAACGCGTACGGAAGATTTCCTTGTGTTCCGTGGAAGGCTGGTTCTTGACCGTAGACTGGTTGGCTACATAATAAGTTGTAAGGCCATAGAAACGGTCGTCTCCCTGACGGAAGTCTTCCAGGCCGCCTTCAATCTTGAGCCTAAGGTTATTGATGATAGTCCAGTTGAAAGCTGCATTGGCGTTCCAGGTGGTACGGACGCGCTTGGAGTCATTATCGGCCACGGACCTGAGCGGCGGAGCGTTGTCTCCATAGTCCTGCTCAAGGTCTGAGTCTGTGGTGGTGGCGGCCACGGGGATGGGGGCGTAGGAAACGGAATGTTTGAGACGGCCGTTACCGGAAGTGGTTGCGCGGTCGTTGATACCGTTGGCACCGCCGCCACGGACGTTGATGCGTGAGAAACGCACATTGACGTCCAGACTGGTTTTCTTGGAAGTCTTGAAGTTGCCCTTGAAATTGAGGTTGTCCCTCAAATAGTTTGAACCAACCATAATGGCATTGTCACCCATGTGAGCATAGCCCACGGTCCAATTGTAGTTCTCTCCACTGCCGGAAACGGTAGCGTCTGCGCTGAACGTTGAACCGGTGTTACCGAAAATGGCTTTCACCCAGTTGTTCCCCTCCAGGCCGGAATAGAGGTCAATATCCTCAAATGAGCCGAAGTAGGGAGTGTAATGACTGGAAAGGTCATCTCTTATAGCGCCAAGTTCATACTGGAACTTCACAAAGTTCTCCGGATTCATGGCAACTACGGCATTGGGATTTGCCATCCATTTGAGACCGTAATAGGTGTTAAGCTTCACGCTCACTTTCTGGCCTTTCTCCGCGCTCTTCGTGGTCACAATCACAACGCCGTTGGCGCCGCGGGAACCGTAGATAGCGGTGGAGAAAGCGTCCTTCAGTACGTCAATTGAAGCGATCTCGCTGGAGGAAATGTCATTGATGGATTCCACCGGAAAACCGTCCACAATGTACAGGGGGCTGGAATCCTGGGTGATGGAACCGCCGCCACGGACACGGATCTTGATGTCGGCGTCAGGGTCACCCTCAGTGGTGACAACGGACACACCGGCCATCTTACCGGAAAGGGCCTGTGATACGTTCACAACAGGCTGCTCCGTGAGTTTGTCGGCGCCTACGGAAGACACGGAACCAAGGAGGTCGCGGCGCTTCACGGTGGCATAACCCACCACCACTACTTCGTCCAGGAATGTCTGGTCTGCCGAAAGGGTAACGTTAATCTGGGTCTGGCCGTTGATTGCCACTGTTTTATCGGCAAGGCCGATGAAAGAGAACACCAGATTGACTGCATTTGAAGGAACGGTGAGCATATAGTCTCCGTCTATACCGGTTATGGTACCAGTTGTGGTTCCTTCCACAACTACGCCCGCTCCGATAAGCGGTTCCCCGGAGTCGTCCGTGACAATACCAGTGATGGTAGTCTGGGCGCTCAGGGAGATTGCCGTCACCATTCCAAGCAGCGCAAGAATAAGTTTCTTTGCTTTCATTAGAGTTGGCTGTTAGTTAATAATATTGTTGTTATTGTTGTGAATAGCTTGCATTGGCATTCTGGCCGGACACAATGTCCTTAACCAGGTAATGCAGATACATCTCAAGGTTGGTATAGCGTTTCCCGGGATCAAGCGTAAAGGCCTGGGCATCCGAGGCCCCGGTCTTATTGAGGCCGAACTGCTCCTCAAACCAGTTGGGCATGCCGTCCGAGTCTGAATCACGGTTCTTGTCCACTTCTTCCTCAGTTGCGGCGTAATTCGGCCAGCCGCCTACATCTTCCTGGGTGTCTATGAGGCCCTTGGCAGAGCCGTTGCTTCCGTTGTAGGTATATGTACCATTAAGGGTTTCATCTGAGATGCGGGCATCTATGGCGTCTCTGCGGAAACTTGCTCCGGCATACTGAAGTACGGCGTCAAAGCAATTCTGGGCACTGTGGATGCTCTCATAAACGCCCCATGTGTAAGGTGCGCTTTCCTTAATCTTGGTAACATCTGAAGAGCTGATATAAACGCCAACGGGAGAAGACTTTCCGGCCTTCCAGTTATCATTGGTTACGTCACTTTTTCCATGCATCACGTTTCCGTCCATATAGAAATGGCCGGGAAGGATGGTGCCGCCACAGTTGGAGCAGCTTGTGGTGGGCTGAAGCAGCCAGATGTGGTTTGAAGGCGTTGCCGGACCGGGTTTATAGTAATTGTTGAAGAAATTGTACTTGCGGTAATCTGTTCCGTTGTTGCTGGAACTTTCGCCGCCATAGCAGGTGTTGCCGGACCAGTTGTAAACCACGTTGTTGAATATGCTCACGGGGCCCTTCTGGGTGCTTACGTAGTCATGGTCTATGCGGGGATTACGGCTGTCGTGGTGGGCCAGGAGGTTGTGGTGATAAGTGGCGTTCTCTCCGCCCCAGATGCCGCCGTAACCGTGTGCTCCCTTATCATGGACTGAATTGCGAAGGCTCTCCGTCACATAGTTCCATGAGAAGGTGAAGTTCTTCATTCCGTAGAAGGAGGCGCATTCATCAGTACACCAGCTCAGGGAGCAGTGGTCAATCACAATATTCTCAAAAGGCATATCACGGTTCAGAATCTGGATGGCGTCGTCCTCAGTCTTTTTCTCATCTCCCATTCTGCAGCGTATGAAACGGATTACCACATTGCTTGCACTGATGCGGAAGGTGTAGTTCTTAAGGCATATTCCGTCTCCGGGGGCGGTTTGGCCTGCAATGGTAAGATTTCCCTTCTTGACGTTGAGCATGCTGTTAAGGGATATCACGCCGGCCACGTCAAACACAATGGTAAGGGGGCGGTCCCCCTTTTCAATGCCGTAACGGAGGGTTCCTTCCTCAGAAGCACTGTCATTAAGGGACGTTACGTGGTAGATCTTGCCGCCTCGGCCACCTGTTGCCCACATTCCGCCGCCCTCGGCACCGGGGAATGCACGTGCCTGGCCGTCTTCCTCTGCCTCAGGGATAAGGAACTGAGGGTAAACCTCAGGATCCGGGGTTACGGGGTCCGTAGGATCACCGGGGTCTTCCGGATTCACTTCTTCCCCTGCCGTTTTTGCTTCCACGCTGGCCCAGGAAGAAGTTTTGCCGTCGGCCACAGCCTGAACTGAAAAGTTGTAGGTTGTACCCTTCTCCAGCCCTTCCACAGTGACGTTTCGGTTGGAGGTTTTGCCGGAGTTTACACTGGTGCCGCCCTTTTCTATCTTCCAATTATAGCCCTTGGCGCCTTCCACTGCTGTCCACTGGAAAGTAAGGGCGGTCTCTCCGGGCTCTCCGTGAAGTTTGAGGCCGGTGGGAGTTGCGGGTGCATCAGACTGCTCTTCTGAAGGAGTGACCTTTGAATTGCCACCGCAGGAAAGCACAATGGCAGCCGCTGCAAGGGTTGTGATAAAATGGATCATTTTCATAATCTCTCATATTCTAGTGCCGCCCAGATAAGGGGACCAATACCCTTGGGGTCATTGGGGCGCACCGGTTCATTAATGTAATATTCAAAGTCTCCGCTGCGGCTTTGTTTTCCGCCAAGACCGGCAACCTCGCAGCATTGATTAAGGTTCACAAGGCCGTCTTCTCCCTTTGTCACGAATGTCCTAAGCAGGGCTTCGTAGGCCTGAATGGCGCTTTCCCTCCCCTCAAGGTAACCAAGCCTCACCCCTTTAAGCCAGGCGTAAACGAACATGGCGTTGCAGGTGGCTTCTAGATAATTGCCATCGGCATAAGGCCTGTCAAGAACCTGGTACCACATTCCGGCGGTATGGTCTGAATAAAGGGGAAGGATCTCATAGACCGCTTTCAGAAGGCCGATAATCTGGTCCTTCCAGGCGCTTCCTTCAGGGAGAAGCTCTGCAACATCCACAAGGGCCATGGCGTACCAGCCCATTGCGCGGCCCCAGGAGTGGGCGCTCTGGCCGGTTTCCTCATTACTCCAGAACATCTCACGGGAGGAGTCCCATGCATGGCGGAGTAGTCCGGTTTCAGGGTCATACGTCCTGTCATAGACAAGCTGGAACTGATGGACTATATCCTCATAGTTTGCCTCACGCTCAAGGCTGTCCTTTACATACCGGAGAGTGTACTCCGCATAGAAAGGTTGAGCCATATAAAGGCCGTCAAGCCACATCTGGTCCGGATAAATGGCCTTGTGCCAAAAGCCTCCCTCCGGGGTGCGGGGCTGCTCCATCAGCTGGCCGTAGAGCGTGTCCATGGCAGCGCGATACTTTTCCTTTCCCGTTATGTCATAAAGGGCAAAAAGGGTGCGGCCCGGGCAAATGTGGTCCAGGGAATAATTGCTTTTCCTGTACTTATAGATGCGGCCGGTAGAGTCTATTATTGCATCATACCAGGCATCCACGTACTGCTCTATTTGAGAGACCTCGGCAACGCTGGGGATGACAGAAGATGCATCCAGCATGGCCTTAAGTTCCAGGCCTGTGGTATAGTTCCATTTTAGTTTCCCTTCCTGGCCGTCTATATAGGACGCCTCAGGATTTCTGGAGATTTCACTGCGGACAACCTCCACGGACAGCGGAGCCCTGGCCGTACATCCTGCGGCCAAGGCTAACGCTAAAATAAGGAGTCGTTTAACAAACATTATTTATTATTGTAAGGGTCCCAGACAATACCGTCCTGGCTCTGGTACATAACTTTTTCAAACGTATAGTCCTTAAGGTCTTTTGCCTTAAGATTGTGCGCCCATTTCACGCGCGGGCCTTCGGCGCCGGGGCCGAAGTTGCCATATTCGGCATAGAATGAGTTCTTCTTGGTATTAGGTTTCCCTTCCTTTTCCCAGTCGTGCCAGCCATCGGCCACAATGTGGGGGCCAAGTTCACAATTAATGAAAACTGTTTTGGCGTACGCGCCCCAGGGACGGCCAAGGTAGCACTTGTCTATGCCGGGAGCCGCCGTAAGGGTACAGTCCTTGAAAACATATCCGTACTTCTGGCCCTGCAGGGTTGAAGCGGCGGTTACATAGCTGTTTTTCTTGGAGTGGATGGTGCATCCCTCAAAGTATGCTATGCTGGTTCCAAAGATAAAGTCCGTTGTGCCTTCTATGTAACAGTCCTTGAAGTAGTTGCGTTTGATTCCGCCAAACTTTCCAAAGCGGCCGTAAGTGTAAAGGGTGTCCTGGTTGCCAAGGAAGCGGCAACGGTTGAAGAAGAGGAAGTCCCCGTCCGTGAACACAGCCACGGCCTGGCCTATCTCCTTGCCTTCCCCTGCGCTGTTCTCAAAGCCAAGGTCCTCAAAAGTGATGTAGCTGGCGTGGATATAGACGGATGCGCTTCCGGAAGTGCCAACGGCTATGTCCCGGCCGGGCCAAAGGGCCTTTGCGTATTTGTCGAAGGTAATGAGCGTATTATCGGCCCCTTCACCTTTAATATATAGGCGGAACTTGGTGTGGGGAATGCTCACCATTTCCTTGTAGGTGCCGGCCTTTATGAGGATGCGCGTGATTTCCTGGTGGGAGTAATCAGGGCAGGCGTCAATTGCGTCCTGGACGGTTTTAAAGTCTCCGTGGCCGTCCGGGGATACCACAAAATGGAAATACTGAAGGTGCTGCGCTATCTCTGGGATCTGGTCCTTCACAAGGCCACATATCATCTCTGTTACCTTTCTGGCGCCGGCGGGGACAAGGTGAGTGTTGTCATTCTTTCCGGTGGAAATCATGAAGTAAGCCTTAGAGGGCTCATCTCCAAGGGCTTCCAGCCAGTCAAGGGTGATAGTGGTCACATCAAGGAGGGTAACGCCCTTTTCAGCAGCCACCTCTTTCATTGCGGCGGGATAATCCGTGTGGCAGTTACGGTCAAGGACGCCTTCCTTGAACCAGCGGCGTGCAATGGGGGTAAGGAGCACCGGGGTACCGCCCTTTTCACGTACGCCGTCAATGAACTTACGGAGATTGTCCTGATAGGCGCCAAATGCAGGAGCATAGCGGGCGGGGTCATCCTCCTTGGCATCATTATGTCCGAATTCTATGAAAACGTAATCTCCGGGCTCCACGGCGCTCAACACCTTATCCCAAAGGCCAAGATCTATGAAGCTCTTGGTGCTCCTGCCGTTCTGGGCGTAGTTCACAACTTTAACGGCCTCAGGATCCAGGAAATTCTGGAACATCATGCCCCAGCCGCGCTCCTCCCCTGCCCTGGGAAGGTCTTTTTCCGCCATTGTGCTGTCTCCCATCAGGTGGATGGTGAACAGGGCAGCTGTGATAAAGGAAAGTATCATAGGGTTTCTCCGTTTACTGTTACTCCGTCAAAGGTGACATTTTCCGCGTTATGCATCTCAAGGCCCTTGGATGCGGTAAAAGTGCTGCGGAGGAATTCCACGTTCCTGAGCGGAAGCTCCGGCAGGCCGTTTATGTATATTGCCCGCTTTGCGCCGGCGCAGGTGATGCCTTCAAAATGCATGTCCCTGAATTCAGGGGTGGTCTCATCCACGGGAGGGAGGGTCTGGTCCGGCCTGGCACTGGCTCTCTCTGTAGAAGCTACGCCCGCGTAATAAAGATTAAAGGTAACGGCTTCCGCCACTATATCCTTCATGTAGATGTTCCGGCACCAGATATCCTTCACCAGACCGCCTCGGCCGCGTGTGCTCTTGAAACGTAGCCCAACGTCTGTGCCAATGAACTTGCAGTCCCGCACAAGGATATTCTCTGCGCCGCCGCTCATCTCAGAGCCAATCACAAAACCTCCGTGGCCGTGATAGACGGTGCAGTTTTCTATGACAAGGTTTCGGCAGGCCTTTCCGTAACGGCGGCCGTCTTCATCCTTTCCGCTCTTGATGCAAATGGCGTCGTCCCCAACGTCAAAGCTGCTGCCGGCAAGGTAAACGTTCTCACAGGCCTCTATGTCTATGCCGTCTCCGTTGGTGGAATAATGGGGGTTACGGACGATGATATCCTTCACAATCACGTTCTTGCACCAAAGGGGATGGAGATTCCAGGCCGGGGAATTCTGGAAAGTGACGCCTTCAAGGAGGACGTTCTCACAGTTTCTGAGAGATACCAGAACGGGCCGAAGGAAAGTTTTTATTTCCTGAAGGTCCAGGCTGGGATCCTGCTTATTGAGGCTGCCGGCGGTAAGGCGGGCCTTCATGTAACCCTCATCAGGGTACCACACGCTGCCGTCTTCAGAGAGAACGCCGCCCTTTTTGAGGGTGGGCTTCCAAATATCGTCTCCAACCTTGCGCTTTTTGAGTTCCCTCCAGGGCGTGCCGTTGCCGTCAATTATACCCTTTCCGGTGATGGCTATGTCAGTTGCGCCCTCAGCGTGGATGGGAGAAAGGCAGCGCTTCATGTCAAGGCCCTCGAAACTGGTCTCAATGATAGGATAGAAATCCTGATTGGCGCTGAAGAAAATGATGGCGTTATCACCAAGATGAAGCTCCGTATGGCTTTTAAGGCCGATTGGGCCGGTGAGCCATATTCCATCCGGAACCATGAGGCGGCCGCCGCCCATTGATTCAAGCTTACTGAACGCTTTTTCAAACGCCTCAGTACAAAGGGTTTCACCGTCTCCCACGGCACCGAAATCCGTTAGGGCCACCTCATTTGAAGGGATGGCTGGGGAGATAAGTTCCGGCATGCTGAAAGGGACACCCTCACACAAAATGTGCAAACGTTTGTCTCTTTGCCCACAAGAGAGGGCCGACAACATCAAAGCGCTGATAATAAGCTGTTTAAAGAAAGAATTGGCCATTAGTTTCTTTTTATGTGTTGCAAATATAGCAAAAAAATCCAAACGTTTGCACAAATTCTAGGAATATTTTTGGTTTTTTATGCAAACGTTTGTATCTTTGCCTCCGAAATGACCACTATAACAGACATAGCCAAAGCCCTTGGCATCACTCCGTCCACAGTTTCCAGAGCCCTTGCCGGTAATCCCAGGGTAAAGGAAGAGACACGCCTTGCCGTCAAGAAAAAAGCGGAAGAAATGGGCTATGAACCAAACGTGGTGGCGTCAAACCTTCGCAAGGGACAGTCCCGCATTGTAGGAATAATAATCCCGCGTATTCACCGTGAATTTTTCTCCAACGTGATTGGAGGCGCGGAAAGCGTCCTGAACCGGGCCGGATATAACGTCCTCATTTGCCAAACTCTGGAAAACTATGAGGCAGAGGTAAAGGCCCTCAAAACCCTCAAGAACTATCGCGTAGCCGGGGTTCTCCTGTCCCACTCCATCAGTTCCACCAGCGGAAAGCATGTCAAGGAAATCCTTGGTTCCACTCCCCTTGTCCAGTTTGACCGCGTTTTCCCTGATCTTCCTGGTGCAAAAATAGTTGGCGCCAACTGCGAAGGCGCATACAAGGCAACAATGCACCTCATTGAATCCGGTTACAAGCGAATTGGCGCCCTTGCCGGCTATATGACTTCGCAGGCATACGTAGAGCGCCTTGCCGGTTACCGGATGGCCCTGGAAGCCAGCGGTTTTCCCTATGACAACAGCATAGTTTACTACAATACAATTGTGCGCGAAACCGGCTACCAGGCAGCCCTGAAGGCCATTGAAGCCGGTTGTGACGCCCTATACAGCTCCGGCGCATTCAGTGCCCTGGGCGCAGTTGACGCTTTCCTGGAAAAAGGTTTTAAAGGGGCAAATGACTTTGGCCTGGTGGCCACCTCCAATGAAAGCTTTACCGGGCTCATGTCCCCTTCCCTCAGCACGCTTAACCAGCATCCATTTGAGATGGGAGAAGCTGCAGCCCGCGCCTTCCTGGAAGGCCGCACAGACACTCAGGTGATACCAATGGAGCTCATCATAAGACAATCATCAAACAAAAACAATAAATGGCTAAAGTAGTAACCTTCGGCGAAGTAATGCTTCGCCTGTCCACTCCGGGATACCTGCGTTTCTCACAGACCCATCAGTTTGACGCCACTTTTGGCGGAGGAGAAGCCAATGTGGCGGTTTCCCTTGCAAATTACGGAGTAGACGCTCATTTTGTAACCCGTCTTCCCGAAAACGACATTGCTTCTATGTGCACCGCAGAGCTCAGGGGCTTTGGAGTGAACCTTGACGGTATTGTCTATGGCGGAGACCGCGTAGGCATCTACTATCTTGAAACCGGTGCCGTGGCACGCGGCTCAAAGGTTGTCTATGACCGCGCGGGCAGTGCCATTTCAGAGATTAAACCTGGAATGGTTAATTGGAGAGAAGTCCTGAAGGGTGCAGACTGGTTCCATTGGACCGGCATCACCCCCGCCCTTTCTCAGGGTGCGGCCGATGCCTGCCTTGAAGCCATCAAAATTGCCAACGAGATGGGCGTGAAGGTTTCCTGTGACCTCAACTACCGCAAGAAACTGTGGAAATACGGCAAAAGCGCCTCTGAGGTTATGCCCGCCCTGGTAGAAGGCTGTGACCTTATACTTGGCAACGAGGAAGACGCAGAAAAGGAATTCGGCATCAAGCCTGAAGGCTTTGACGCAGAGAAAACCGGCGGAGAAATTGACCAGACCGCTTTCATCAGCGTTTGCCGCCAGCTTATGGAGAAATTCCCCCGCTGCAAGAAGGTTGCCGTTACCCTCCGCGGTTCCATCAACGCCAACCACAACACCTGGGGGGGCGTGCTTTATGACGGCAAAACGCTCTGGCAGTCAAAGCGTTATGACATCACCCACATTGTAGACCGCGTAGGCGGCGGAGACTCCTTCATGGGTGGCCTCCTGTACGGCCTTCTTGCATATCCCACAGACCAGGAGGCAATTGAATTCGCCGCAGCCGCCTCATGCCTCAAGCACACCATAATTGGAGACTACAACCGCGTCACCGTAGCGGAAGTTGAAGGCCTTATCAACGGCGGCGGTTCCGGCAGGGTGAGCAGATAAATGAGATTTCCCTACTCCGCCCTTCGGGCTCCGCTCGAAATGACAGGTTTTTGTCATTTCGGCCGGGCGAAGCGAGCGGAGAAATCTCAAAACAACTATTAATTATGAGCAAATTCAATAAAATAGACACAATCAGCATCATCCGTTCCACCGGAATTGTCCCGGTATTCTACAACAATGACGTGGAACTCACCAAGAAAGTGGTGAAGGCATGCTATGACGGCGGAATCCGCGCATTTGAATTCACAAACCGTGGAGACGGTGCTCACCGCGTGTTCAAGGAGCTTATAGCTTTTGTCCGTGAGGAGTGCCCTGAGATGGCGCTTGGCGCAGGAACAATGCTGGACGCCCCCACCGCAGCCCTGTACATCCAGCTGGGCGCAGACTTTCTGGTTTCCCCCTGCCTGGTAGAAGAAATAGCCCCCCTTGCCAACAAACGCGGAGTGCCTTACAGCCCCGGTTGCGGCAGCGTGAGTGAGATGGTACGCGGCATGGAACTTGGCTGTGACCTTGTGAAGGTATTCCCGGCCGGAAACGTGGGCGGTCCTTCATTCGTGAAGAACGTCCTTGGTCCCCTGCCCTGGGCAATGGTTATGGCTACAGGCGCGGTAGAGCCCACTGAAGAGAACCTCAAGGCCTGGGCAAAGAGCGGCGTAACTGCCGTAGGAATGGGTTCCAAGCTGTTCCCCAAGGAGGTAATTGCAGCCGAAAACTGGGCCGCAATCTCAGATCTTTGCAAAAAGTGCCTTGGCTGGTTTAAGCAGTGAAACTTTTTTGCAGTGACAGCCGTATTATAAAAGTATCGACTAAAACTGCAAAATGAAACTTTCGCAATTCAACTTCGACCTCCCGCAGGATCGCATTGCATCTGAACCTACCCGCTGGAGGGATGAAGCCCGCCTGATGGTGCTTCACAAGGATTCCGGCCAGATAGAGCACAGGCTCTTCAAGGACATCATAGATTATTTTGGAAAAGGAGACATCTTTGTCCTCAACGATACCAAGGTGTTCCCTTCCCGCATGTACGGCAAAAAGGAAAAGACCGGGGCCGATATCATGGTCCTCCTTCTCCGTGAGCTCAACCGTGAGCAGCGCCTCTGGGATGTCATTGTGGATCCAGCCCGTAAAATCAGAATCGGCAACAAGCTCTATTTCGGTGAGGATGAGAGCCTTGTGGCAGAGGTAATTGACAACACCACTTCCCGCGGCCGCACCCTGCGTTTCCTCTTTGACGGCACCTATGAGGAATTCAAGCAAACCCTCTTCGGCCTTGGAGAACCTTACGTACCTGAATGGGTAAAGGAAAAGACCACCCCTGAGGATATTGAGAATTACCAGACCATCTTCGCAAAGCATGAGGGCGCAGTTAGCGCTCCGGCAGCAGGCCTGCACTTCTCAAGGGAGCTCTTCAACCGCATGATCCTCAAGGACATTGAGAAAACGTTCATTACCGTGCACATGGGCATAGGCCATTTCCGTACAGTAGATGTAGAGGATCTTTCCAAGCACAGGATGGACTCTGAGCGCCTCATTATCTCTGAGGAAGCATCGGCGGCCATCAATAAGGCAAAGCGCAGCGGAAAGAAGGTCGTTGCCATTGGCGCCACCGTTATGAGGGGCCTGGAGACTTACGTCACCACCACCCATGAGGTTAATCCCTTTGACGGCTGGACCAACAAGTTCATCTTCCCTCCTTACCAGTATTCCGTACCTGATGCCATTGTCTCCAACTTCCACCTCCCCCAGAGCACAATGCTCATGAGCGTGGCGGCTTTCGGAGGCTACAAACCCGTTATGGCAGCCTATGAGGAAGCCCTTAAAGAGGGTTACAGATTTGGTCCCTACGGAGACGCACTGCTTGTTTTATAACGTGAAACAACATGCGTTTTTCAACTGATTCTACGGAATCATAAAAATAATCACGTGAAACAACACTTTCTTTCAACGGATTGTGTTGTTTCTCTTTTTTTTAGCATATTTTTGGCGACGGGCTCCCCACAAGCGGGGCGCCCGTTTTGCCGCCATGAACTATTCTGATGAACACGTTGCGCTGTGCGCCCTCAACAAAATCTTTGGTTACCACCCCGCCCTTGCCCTCTCCCTTATTGAAAACTCCGGCTCCGCCCTGGCGTGCTTTTCCGTCATGCCAGGAGATGGCCCACCATCTCATCCGGAGCTGTTTTCCCAGCTCACGCCTGAGTCCCTGGAATGGGCGCGGAAGGAGCTGGACAGAATCAATTCCAGGGGATTCCGCTTCCTTACTATAATAGACGAAGACTATCCGGAGCCGCTCCGGGAATGCGAGGGGCCGCCAATCGGCCTGTATCTTAACGGAAGTTCCTCTCCAACGGAGATATTCGGCCTCAAGCCAATGATAGCCTTTGTGGGGACGCGGGACATAAGCCCCTACGGCCGCCTATGGTGCCAGAAACTGGTGCGCGCCCTCTCCGAAGCTCCCATTCAGCCCACAATTGTGAGCGGGATGGCACTTGGGGCCGACGGCATTGCCCACCGGACGGCCCTGGAATGCGGGCTTGGCACCATAGGGGTAATGGCAACGGGGATAGAAAGCATCTATCCCGTGCAGCATGAGCGCCTTGCCATGGACATTGTGAAAAGACCGGGCTGCGGGCTCATCACGGACTACCCTCTTGAGACATCCCCGGTAGCGCTGAACTTCCTGAGGCGCAACAGGATTATTGCCGGGCTGGTTTCGGCCGTAGTGGTGGTGGAGTCAAAAACGCGCGGCGGGTCCCTTATGACGGCCCGTTACGCCTGCGAGTACAGCCGGGAAGTTTATGCCCTTCCCGGAAGGATAGACGACATCCGTTCCGCCGGGTGCAATTCCCTCATACACACGAGTATGGCCCATATCATAACCTCCCCGGAGGAACTGGTTGGGGAACTCGGCCTGGGACGCATCACCCGTGGCCCGGGGAGTTCCTGGGCCGCAGGGCAGGGAGCGTCGCTGAGGAGCGTACTGGCCCGGAAATACGGGGAATTATCGGCCCAGGTGAGGATAGGAGACCTTGTGAAGGACAATACCGGCATCACCGTGGAGACTCTGGTGGAAAGGCTCCATATCCCCTACCAGGACGTTCTCACCGCCGTCACTCTTATGGAGGCGGACGGCATCCTTGTCACGGACATCCTGGGCCGATGCTCCCTTACCCCAAACTATACCTGATTCCGGGTTGAGTTTTCCTCAATTTTTTCTATCTTTGCGTTTATGCTCATAGACACCCATACCCATTTCTACGACGACTGGCTGCTCCCGGATGCGGAAGCCGTCGTCCAGAGGGCGCTTGACGCGGGCGTGGGCAAAATGATTCAGGCCGATATAGACTCTCAGGAGCGCCCCCGGATGTGGGAAATCGGCCTCAGGCACCCCGGAGTGCTCTTCCAGATGGCCGGCGTTTATCCCGGCTCCATCACGGCCGATAACTGGCAGTATGAGCTGGACCAGGTCCATTCTCTATTTTGCACAACCTCCGATAATCAGACTTGGAGCGAAGCGACACAGGGGGTCTGGGGGATTAGGCCCCCAGTAAGTGAAACGTTTCTTAAGCCGATGGCAATTGTTGCCATCGGTGAAATCGGCCTGGATTACCACGAGGGCAGGGAGTTTGAGAAGGAGCAGAAGGAGGCGCTGAGGGTGCAGATGGAACTGGCATCGGCCAAAAACCTTCCGGTGAACATCCACCTGAGGGACGCCTGGGAGGACTTCCTCCAAATCCTCAAGGACACTAAACACCTGAACCTCAGGGGAAACCTCCACTGCTTCAGCGGCAGTTATGAGGTGTACCAGGAGGCAAACCGCTACGGAGACTGGGCGGTTGGAATTGGCGGAGTCATCACCTTTAAAAACTCCAAACTGGCCGGAACCGTGGAGAGGATTCCCTTGCACCACATCCTCCTGGAGACGGACGCCCCGTACCTTGCCCCCGGAAAACACCGCGGGGAACGCAATGAAAGCGCATTCCTTCCCATTGTAGCAGAGAAAGTGGCGGAGGTAAAGGGTCTCAGCTTTGAGGAATGCGCGGCCATAACCACACATAACGCAGAACAACTTTTTAACATATGAGATACACTCGCTTCGCTCGGTATGACACATGTCATCCCGACTGAGCAAAGCGAAGGAGAGGATCTCAAACAATAATGATATGAGTTCATCAGTATTAGTCATTTACACAGGCGGAACAATCGGCATGAAGGAGGATCCCCAGGACGGGACCCTCAAGCCCTTTGACTTCAGCCAGATCAAGGAAGAGGTCCCGGAGCTGAACAAGTTCAAGGTAAAGTTGGACTCCTACACCTTCAGCCCCCTCATAGACTCATCTGACGTAGAACCCGCCCTTTGGGTGAACCTTGCGGAGCTCATACATGAAAGGTATGAAGACTACGACGGCTTCGTGATCCTCCACGGCACGGACACAATGGCCTACAGTGCATCGGCCCTAAGTTTTATGCTGGAGGGGCTGTCCAAGCCCGTCATCTTCACCGGAAGCCAGCTTCCAATAGGCGTCCCCCGCACGGACGGTAAGGAAAATCTCATCGCCGCCGTTGAAATTGCATCGGCAAAAAAGGCCGATGGAAGCGCCCAGGTGCCGGAAGTGGCCATTTTCTTCGACTCCCGCCTTCTTCGCGGAAACCGCTCCACCAAGTACAGCGCAGAGGCCTTCAACGCCTTTGCCTCCCCCAACCTGCCTCCTCTGGCACAGGCCGGGATAAATATACGATACAACAATGACATAATCCGCAAGCCCAAGGGCGGCGTACTCAAAGTCCACTCCCACCTTGACTGCCGGGTATCCATCCTCAAGATTCACCCCGGAATAACTCCGGCTGTGGCACGCCATTCCCTCTGCGCCCCGGAAATCCGCGCCTGCATCCTTGAAACCTACGGTTCCGGCAACGCCATTTCCAAGGACTGGTTCCTCAATATTATCAAGGAGGCAGACCACCTTGGGAAGATTCTTCTCAACGTAACCCAGTGTAAATCAGGCACTGTGAACATGAACCTCTATGCCACGGGCGCCACGCTCAAAAGCTGCGGGGTAATCTCCGGGGAAGACATCACCACGGAGGCGGCACTTGGAAAACTGTTCTGCCTTATGGGGCTCACAGACAACAATGAGTGGGTAAAGGCCATGCTTGAAAAAGACCTTTGCGGAGAAATAACGGCATAAATCTTTGGCATTTTCAATAAAAATGACTAAATTGCCGGGCAAAAGTGAAAAATACACAAACTAATTCAACTTATAATTAACAACTCAAAAACGATTATGAAAAAGTTTTTCATGTTTTTGGCAGTAGCCGGTCTCGTGACCTTCACTGCAAACATTGCTTCCGCCCAGGACGAGGACGCAGCTCCCGTCGCCGCTCAGGAACAGGTAGAAGAGGCCGATGAAGTCATTGACCTGTTTGCCGGTTCCGGTGAGGAAGTTCCTCTCCACCAGGCCCTCAAGACCAAGTTCATCGAGGGTGGCGCAGGCTTCATGTCCCTCATCATCATCTGCCTCATCCTTGGTATGGCACTCGCCATTGAGCGTATCCTTTATCTGGCCTTCTCCAAGACCAACACCACCAAGCTCCTCGAGGCTGTTGAGGAAGCTCTCGCAAAGGGCGGTGTAGAAGAAGCAAAGAAGGTTTGCCGTGAAACCCGCGGTCCCGTTGCAAGCATCTTCTACCAGGGTCTCCTCCGCGCAGACCAGGGTATCGACGTAGTTGAAAAGACCATCGTCTCCTATGGCGGCGTTCAGATGAGCCTCATGGAGAACGGCCTCAGCTGGATTGGCCTGTTCATCTCCATCGCTCCTTCACTGGGATTCCTTGGTACCGTTATCGGTATGATCCAGGCCTTCGACGCCATCCAGGCAGCAGGTGACATTTCACCTAACGTTGTTGCCGGCGGTATGAAGGTTGCCCTCATCACCACCGTGGGCGGTCTCATCGTAGCTATGATTCTCCAGATCTTCTACAACTACATCATCGCAAAGATCGACTCCCTGTCCATTGATATGGAAGACTCTTCCATCCGCTTCGTGGACACCATGGTAAAGTTCAACAAGAAGTAATAAACCCCTTAATTTCCTCTGAATAATGGAAAACCAGAAATACGCTAAAATAGTCAAGATTGCCCTGTGGGTCCTCTTGGCACTGAGCGTGGCGGTTCTGCTCTGGGGTACTATTAAGGGTTATCCGGCAACTGTCGCCGCAGACAACGGCACCGTGGATCCGCTGCTCTACTGGGCATACATTGTCCTGGGCATCGCTCTCGTTTCCGTCATTTGTGTGGGTCTGTACGTCACAGCTACCACTAACCCCAAGGGCCTTATCAAGATCGGTGTCGCAGTCGTGGCTGCAGCCGTCCTCTTCGGCGTCTGCTACCTGCTGGCTTCCGGTGCTCCCGCTGTGGGCTATTCCGGCGCCAAGCTCCCTACGGCAAGCGAACTCAAGATGACCGACACTATCCTCAACCTCGCATACCTGGTGGGCGGTGCAGCAATCCTCTCCATCATCGTATCTGAGATTTTCATGTCCATACGCAACAAAAAGTAAAGGAAACCATGGCAAGAAGAACTTTTAATGCAATCGGTTCTACGGCTGATATCGCGTTCCTGCTGCTGTGCTACTTCCTCATGACCACAACCATGGGGGACCAGTCCGGCTTGCAGCGCCGCCTTCCCCCTATCCCTGACAAAGAGCAGGCTCAGGACCAGAAGGTGAACCGCCGTAACATCATCATCGTCAGAATCAACTCTGCCGATAAGCTGTTTGCCGGTAGCGAAGCCATGGACATCTCAATGCTGAAAGACAAGATCAAGGAGTTCCTCACCAACCCTTCAAATGACCCCAACCTTCCTGAAAAGGAACCCAAGGAAATCCAGGGTAAAACCTACAACGTTTCCAAGGGCGTCATTTCACTGCAGAATGACCGTGGTACCAGCTACCAGGCATACATTGCAGTACAGAATGAGCTGGTGAAAGCGGTAAATGAACTCAGAGACGAATTCTCCTACAGGGAATTCGGCAAAAAGTTCTCCCGCCTCTCCGACGAAGAACAGGATATAGTCAAGAAGGCCGTGCCTCAGAACATCTCTGAAGCAGAGCCTAAGGATACCGGTAAAAAATAGGAGGTAAAAGTTATGTCAAAATTCGGAAGTTCCAGCAATAAGAAGGAAGTCCCCCAGGCATCGTCCAACTCCCTGTCCGATATCGTGTTCATGCTCCTGTTCTTCTTCATGGTTACCACCCAGATGAGAGAGACTGAGCAAAAGGTGAAAGTCACCATGCCCGTTGCATCTGAGGTAGCTAAACTGGAGAGAAAAGACCTGAGCGCCAATATCAACATCGGCAGCCCTACCCTGCAGTATCAGGCAATGTACGGTACCGATGCCCGTATCCAGCTCAACGACTCCTTCAAGACAGTGTCCGATATCCGAGACTTCATCGCAGCAGAGCGCGATGCCATGTCAGAGGCTGAAAGGTCCCTCATGACCGTCAACCTCAGGGTAGACCAGGATGTCCGTATGGGTATCGTTTCCGATGTTAAGCAGGAGCTGCGTCGCTGCTCCGCCCTTAAGATAATGTACGCCGCACGTAAACCGGCCAAAGACTAAGGGCACTTTACACATCGCTACTTTATAAAAAAGGCCGGAAGTCAAGTGCTTCCGGCCTTTTTTATACCCCCACCCTGCAAAAAAAGCGATTTTTTTGCATTTTTTGTCCCTTAAGAAAACGGCCTCAGAAGGGCCTCAGAGGGCGGTTCTCAAAAGCATAGCCAAAGAAGCGAAGCGTAACAAACAGAATATCAAGAACTTACGGAGAGACAGAATAATTGCCGGGATTTTTCATAATATGTGAGGGCAAATCTATTTTTGCGGCCACATTCGCCGCACAATGACTAACGCCCAAACTCAATACCTGCTTGAAAAGCTGCATCTTTTCCGCAGCAGTTACCATAACACCGGAGTTCTGCTTTCAAAACTGCTGAAAGACATAGACGCCAAGGTTCTGGTAATTCCGCAACAATTATTGAAAGAATATGTGGCCCAAAGCCGACGGAGATTCGGCAATCACACAAGGAAAGGAAGGCTCCAGGATGAGCTTGAAACGGAATTATGCGGCATCCTTACATCCCTGAAACGGGATTTCCCCTACTTTACAAAAGAAGAAATCTCCATTATATGCTACAGCGCTGCCGGGTTCCCGGATTACCTCATAGCAAGGCTATCAAACGTATGCTCCGCAAAAAGGGTTAGCACAATAAGGTGCCAGCTCATAGACCTTATAAAGAATACCGGCTTGGAAAAACGTGATATTTATCTTGCAATGCTTACAACTGAGCAGAAGATGCGTAAGGAGGTATCGGGCCGAAATGTTTGCTAAGGTGAGGGGAAAATGTTATATTTGCATGATAATGCAATTTTAGATTATGGAAAGCCTTAAAAGAAGCAAAATCAAGGCTCTGCTTGAGATGGAGCCGGGCGCAGAGGTGCTGGCCAAAGGATGGGTACGCACCAAGAGAGGAAACAAACAGGTGAAGTTTATCGCCCTCAACGACGGTTCCACCATCAATAATATCCAAATTGTAGCCAATACGGAACTCTTTGACGAGGAGCTCCTTAAGCGCGTCACCACAGGTGCCTCCCTTGCCGTAAAGGGCCAGCTGGTAGAGTCCGTGGGCAGCGGCCAGGCCGTGGAAATCCAGGCAACTGAGATTGAGGTTCTTGGAGACTGTGACCCCATGCGCTTCCCGCTCCAGAAGAAGGACACCACCCTGGAGTACCTCCGCAGCGTAGCCCACATGCGTCTCAGGACCAATACCTTTGGAGCCGTTCTGCGCATCCGTAACGCCATGGCTTTCGCCATCCATAAGTTCTTCAATGAGAAGGGCTTTGTGTACCTTCACACCCCGCTCATCACGGAGTCTGACGCAGAGGGCGCAGGAGATATGTTCCAGGTAACCACAATGGACCTTAAGAACATCCCCCTGGACAAGAAAGGCAACATAGACTTCTCCAAGGACTTTTTCGGCAAAAAGACATCCCTCACCGTTTCCGGTCAGCTGGAAGGTGAGCTTGGAGCCACCGCAGTTGGTGAAATCTACACCTTCGGCCCCACTTTCCGCGCAGAGAATTCCAACACTCCGCGTCACCTTGCGGAATTCTGGATGATTGAGCCCGAGATGGCCTTCTATGACATTAATGACAATATGGCGCTTGCAGAGGAATTTGTGAAATACCTTGTGCAGTATGCCCTGGATAACTGCATGGATGACCTTAAGTTCCTCAACGATAAATACGACGACGGCCTCATAGAGCGCATGCAAAGCGTCCTTGGAATTCCTTTCCAGAAGGTCACCTACACAGAAGCCGTGGAAATTCTGGAAAAGGCAATTGCAAGCGGCGTCAAGTTTGAGTATCCCGTCCACTGGGGCACGGACTTCCAGTCTGAGCATGAGCGCTATCTGGTGGAAAAGCACTTCTCCAAGCCCGTTATCCTCATAGACTTCCCCAAGGACATCAAGGCCTTCTATATGAAGCAGAATGAAGACGGCCGCACCGTTCGCGGAATGGACGTCCTCTTCCCCAAGATTGGAGAGATCATCGGCGGCTCTGAAAGGGAGTCAGATCTCCAGAAGCTTGAGCAGCGCATTGATGAGCTTGGAATGTCCCGCAAGAACCTTGAGTGGTATATAGACACCCGCCGTTACGGCTCTGTCCCCCACTCCGGATTCGGCCTTGGCTTTGAGAGGCTCCTCCTCTTTGTCACCGGCATGGCCAACATCCGTGACGTCATCCCCTTCCCCCGTACACCCAAAAACGCAGAATTCTAGATTCTTCGCTTCGCTCAGAATGACAAAGGAATACCGAATGACAAAGGAATACCGAACGACAGTTTTGTCATCCTGAGGAGTGAAACGACGAAGGATCTAAAAAATTATTGATATGTTAGTAATCGGTATTGCCGGAGGTTCCGGTTCAGGTAAAACAACAGTTGTCCGTGCTATCACGGAACAGCTTCAGGGAAAAGTAGTTGTTATCCCTCAGGATTCCTATTACAAGGACTCCAGCCATGTGCCGCCGGAGGAGCGCAAGAACATCAACTTTGACCACCCTGACGCCATTGACTGGAAGCTCATGTGCCAGCAAATCCGTGAGCTCAAGGCCGGAAAAACCATAGAGCAGCCGGTGTACTCATACATCACCTGCTCCCGTTCCACCACGGAAACCGTTACGGTAGAGCCCGCAGAAGTCATTATCATTGAGGGCATCCTCATCTTCACCTGCAAGGAGCTCCGTGACCAGATGAACATAAAGGTGTTCGTGGACGCCGATGACGATGACCGTGTGCTCCGTATCATGGTTCGTGACATAGCAGAGCGCGGCCGCACCATTGAAACCGCCATAGAGCACTACTGTGACACCGTTAAGCCCATGCACCTCCAGTTCATTGAGCCCTCAAAGAGATACGCGGATGTCATAGTGCCCCAGGGCGGCCACAACAAGGTTGCCATAGACATTATCACAAACACCGTAGAAAAGGCCCTTCACCAGAGGAAACGCCGCCGCAAATGAAACTAACCCCGGACCAGAAAGCAGGAATTTACATCACCGTGAGCATTCATCTCGCGGTGATTATCGTATTGCTGCTGGTCCGTATAGGCATGGAAATCCAGAAGGAAAACAGCTTTGTGCTGGATTTCACAAAGCAGGAAGAGCTTGAGGCCGAAAGGGAGAAGGAAGAGCTCCTCAGGAGTGCCGCAGAGCGGCTTGAGGAGATGATTGCCGCCGCCGGAGTGCCGGTAAGGAACGTCACGGTGGACCGCAGCGCCCTCAAGGACGACCGCGGGACCAATGCCGATGAACTTTACCGGGAAGCCGAGCGTCTGGCTCAGGAATTGAAGGATGGGCAGGAGCGCCCGCAGGAAGTGGAGGAGATAGCCGTGGAGCCCATAAAGAAGGAAGAGCCAAAGAAGCAGGAGGAGGCAAAGCCGTATAGCGGCCCTTCCGTCCTTGCCTGGAGCCTTGATGGCCGAAAAGCCACCCGCCTTCCCATCCCGGCATACCGCTGCTACGGCGCCGGAGAAGTTACGGTCATAATCACCGTGGACAACCGCGGAGACGTAGTGAACGCCAAAGTGGATGAGAAAATATCGGCCACCGATGCCTGTATAAGGACATTTGCCGTGCGCGCCGCCAGGCTTTCCAAATTCAACGCCTCCCCGGAGGCCCCCGCCCGCCAGATGGGCACAATTACATACGCATTCTTAGCACAATGAGAAAAATGCTGATTATTCTTACCCTGTGCCTTATTGCATCAATCGTAGCAATGGCCCAAGGACGCGTGGAAACGCGAAGCTACATACTTGGAGATTTCCAGGACAAGGTAACAAAGGTTGTTATTCCGGAAGATGTCTTCCTCCAGAGCGCCCTGAAGCAGGAGGTTGTGAACATTTGGAGCGCATCGGCCTTTGAATTCTGCACCCAGCAGGAGTTTGAAGCCCTGAAGGGATCCCAGGATTACTATTTCCTCACCATCCAGGCCTTCAAGTTCAAGGGAGAGCAGGAGCCCGGAATCCTTTTCCTGAGCCTCCTGAAGGGGGAAAAGCATGAGGTGATTTCCCTGCCGCTGGCTCCAGCCGATGACAGCTCCGGCCGTGAGCTTGTGTATCTTGGCGCCATTGTCAAGGCCGTTCAGGATTACACCCTAGCCGCAATGGAAAGCGAGAAAACGGCCTACATCCCTGAGAAATGGTTCAATGCCAATTATGCCAAGTGGGGCCGGATGATGACCATCCAAATGGCCCGGGAGGACGTTTCCGTCACCGTGAAGGATTCAGAGCTTGAGAAATATCTGGACGCAGATTTCTATATTACAGATGCCGATACCGCTGACGCCATTTTCTCCGATGCCCCGGTAAACACCCTTGTAAGCTACTGCGTTGCGCCCGTAGATCCTTCGGCCGCGTCTTACAGCTACCAGATGCTTTTCAAGGCAGATTCCCTTGAGCTCTACTACATCTCCCGCCACAGGATCAAGCCCCGTCAGATGGCCGGATTCCTTAGTTCAGATCTCAAATGGCTGGCAGGGAGAAGATAAAATGCGGCACCGCCCCGTGCGGGGTAAAGTATGCCCTCCGCAGAAGCTCCGGCTCAGTGGCCTGGTGCGCCCTTTCCATTGGCGTCGGCACCAGGGATGAGGCCGGTTATCTTGCCGGCATAGCCCATTTTACTGAGCACAATATCTTTAGGGGCACCAGGCGCAAGAGCGCCAAGGTCATAAGCTCTTACCTTGACCGTTTTGGCGGGGAGCTCAACGCTTTCACCACCAAGGAGGAGATAGTCCTTCACGCTACCGTCCTGAAGGAGGACCTCCGGAAGGCCGTGAGCCTCCTTTTTGAGCTTGCCACTGAGTCCACTTTCCCGGCATCTGAGATTGAGACTGAGCGCGGAGTGGTGCTTGATGAGATAATCTCCTACAAGGACAACCCTTCGGAAGATGTCTATGACAAGTTTGAATCCATGCTCTTTGAGGGTCATCCCCTCGCTACGCCAATTCTTGGGACATCAGGGAGCGTCAAAAAGATTAAGCCGGAGATGCTCCGGAGCTTTGTGAAGGAGAAGTTCATCCCCTCCCGCATGGCCCTTTCCGTTGTTGCCGATATTGATTTGGAGAAGTTGGAGAAACAGGTGCTCGTGATGACAGAGAAGACCTTTTCTTCCGCGTCGCTTCGCGACCCTGTCCGGGCAAATGCTCCAGAAAAGGTCTTCTCTGACCCCTTCCACAAGGTAATTGACAAACATAACCATGAGGTTAATGCGGTGATAGGCGGGCATGCTCCGTCACTGTATGAAATGCCGGACCGGCTGGTGGCGGCAATGCTTTGCAACATCCTTGGAGGACCGGCTTCAAACTCACTTCTCAATGCGGAACTCCGGGAAAAACGCGGATGGGTGTACGGGATTGAATGCAACTATACCCAGTATGCCGATGACGGCGTGGTGGCCATATCCTTTGGTTGTGACAAACCCAATCTGGACAACTGCCTTGCGGCCATTGATAAGATTCTTGCCGGGCTGCGGGACAAGCCGCTCACAGATTCCCGCCTTAAGGCATACCGTAAACAGCTTCTGGGGCAGCTTGCAATAAGCTCCGAGGCCGGTGAGGCCCAGTGCCTTGCCCTTGGGAAGAGCATGCTTGCCTGGGGAGAGGTAATGTCATCGGCCGAAATCCGCAGCATCATTGAAGCCATTACGCCTCAGGACCTCCAAGCCATGGCCTGGAGGCTCTTCTCCCCGTCCAATCTCTCATCACTTATATATCTTTAAGCTCCGGCCACCTCAGGCAACAAAAACAGCCCTTTTTGTGTCCCCGGCTGGCTTTCGGGCCACCGCAGACAACAAAAAAGGCCGTTTTTGTCTCCCAACATGGCCTAGCACCGCTCCAACCACAAAAAAGGGTGACCCGAAGGCCACCCTAATGGTTTAGAACGGAAGGTCATCTTCCGGGGCTTCATCCGGCATATCTGCCAGAGTGGGAGCCGGAGCGGTTTCAAACGCCGGGGGCACTGGCGTGGCCTGTGCCTGAGGTGCTGCGGGAGCGGCTGCAGGCTGGCCGGCGGGAGCAATGCGCCAGATCTGGAGGTCATTGTACCAGCGGCCGTTATATTCACGGCTTCTGATGTTGAAGGAGATCTTTATACGGTCTCCAACCTGATACTTGTCCAGTTCTGCAACTTTGTCCTGGCCAAAAGCCGTAAAACATGCCTGGGCTGTGAAATTGCCGTCCGGGAATTCCAGGATGAACTCCTGCTTTGCCCAGGCACCGCGTGCCGATGTTCCCTGCTGAGAGGCCAGTTTGTGCCTCAGGGTTCCTTCCAGTTCAAGTGCCATGACTTACTTCTCTACGTAGGGGTGAACCTCAAGGAGGTCTACGTCAAAGATAAGGGTGGAGTTGGGGCCGATGTTGCGGGGTCCACGCTCACCGTAAGCAAGGTTGGCGGGGATTACGAGGGTGATCTTGCCACCTTCGCCGACAAGCTTCATACCTTCTGTCCAGCCACGGATAACGCGGTTGAGGGAGAACTCGATGCCTTCGTTGGCGTCAAACTCCTTACCGTCAATGAGGGTGCCGCGATAGTTGACCTTAACAGTGTCACGGTCAGAGACGGCCCTTACCTCAGAACCGCTGTCCTGGATAAGATAAACGATACCGGAAGCGGTGGAGTCTGCGCTGTTCTTCACATAGAAGTCCTTGCGGAAAGCGTCACCTTTTTCCTTGTTGAGAGCGCCTTCATAAGCGGTGCGCTTGCGGAGGAACTCATTGAGGGTCATGTTCATGATTGAAGGATCAATCTTGAACTGCTTTACGAATACGGAGTCCATGGGTTCACCCTCTTTTGCATTGAGAGCGTCATTCATACCCTTGCGCACCTGAGCCATGTTAAGCTCACCGAAGCCATTCTGGGTCATGACAAGGCCGAAGTTTACACCAAGGAGGTAAGATGCAGTGTCAATCTGGCCCTTGTTGGGGAGAAGGTCACGAACTTCCTTTGAACCCTCCACTTTGGGAGAACCGCAGGCAATCAGCATAGCGGCTGCGCCGGCGATAGCAAGAATCTTAGAAATTTTCATTGTTTTTATTGTTTTTGAGTTAAATTTCTTTCAAAGTGAGCTTTTTAGCGCTCAATCTGCAAATATACAAAACTTTTGGAACAATTCATAGATAATCCCGACGAGCGGTAAAATTGAGCGCTGAACTGCATTTTTATTTGCTATTTTCATTTTTTATGGCTAAATTTATGCAGCCACATTGACCAGGCGGTATGCCCATAGATCCCAATATCCTTCATTCAAAGCTGAAGACTTTCTTCGGCTGGGATGCCTTCAAAGGTGATCAGCTCAGTATCATCCTCCATCTTATTGAAGGCGGCAACGCTTTTGTGCTTATGCCCACGGGAGGCGGCAAGTCACTTTGCTACCAAATGCCGGCCCTTGTGATGGATGGCACCGCCATTGTGATTTCCCCGCTCATAGCCCTCATGAAGAACCAGGTAGACGCCATCCGCGGCTTTGAGTCATCGGAAGAAGGCATAGCCCATTTCCTGAATTCTTCCTTAAGCAGAGCTGAAATTGCCCAGGTTCAGGAGGATCTTCTCAGGGGCGTCACAAAGCTCCTCTATGTGGCTCCGGAATCCCTCACAAAGGAAGAGAACATTGCGCTTCTCAGGAGCATCAAGATATCCTTCTATGCGGTAGATGAAGCCCACTGTATCTCTGAGTGGGGCCATGACTTCCGTCCGGAATACCGTAAGATCCGCTCCATAATAGACATTATCCAGCCGGCCCCTGTGATTGCCCTCACGGCAACCGCAACGCCCAAGGTCCAGTCTGATATCCTGAAGAATCTCCGTATCCAGGATGCCACCATTTTCAAGAGCTCCTTCAATCGGCCCAATCTATATTATGAAGTGCGGGATAAGGTGGAACCGGAAAAGGACATTATCCGTTTCATCCGCCAGAATCCCGGCAAGAGCGGCATAATCTATTGCCTAAGCCGGAAAAAGGTGGAGGAACTGGCCCAGCTCCTTGCCGTGAACGGTATCAAGGCCCTGCCGTACCACGCCGGCCTTGACGCCAAAACAAGGGCGGAAAACCAGGACAAGTTCCTGATGGAGGAAATAGACGTCATTGTGGCAACCATAGCCTTCGGCATGGGCATAGACAAGCAGAACGTCCGTTTTGTCATCCATTATGACATCCCCAAGAGCATAGAAGGCTATTATCAGGAAACAGGGCGCGCCGGCCGTGACGGTCAGGAAGGCACCTGCATCACATATTACAGCTATAAGGACATCCAGAAACTGGAAAAGTTCATGCAGGGAAAGCCCGTGGCGGAACAGGAAATTGGGAAGCAGCTTCTCCGGGAAACCGTTGCATACGCAGAATCCAGCCAGTGCCGCAGAAAACTTCTCCTTAACTATTTTGGGGAGGATTACACTCAGGATAACTGCGGCGCGTGTGACAACTGCCTGCATCCCAAAACACGCTTTGACGGCCATGAGGAAATGTGCCTTGTGATAGAGCTCATAGAGTCCCTCAAGGAGCACTTCAAGCTGGAGCATCTCACTGGCATCCTTGCCGGTGAGGCCAGCGCAATCATAAAGTCCTACCACCATGATGAACTTCCGCTCTTTGGCGCAGGAAGTGACCATGACCAGCGTTTCTGGGCGGCTGTAATCCACCAGGGCCTCATACTCCATTATCTGGAGAAAGATATTGAGAACTACGGCCTTATATCGGCAACGGATGAAGGTCTGGAATTCTATCTCCATCCCCATGAGCTTATGCTGGTGGAGGACCGCACGTTCTCCGAAGGAGAGGACGACGAAGAAGAGGATGCCGCAGCGGTACGCGGTGGCGGCGGCGGGGATGAAGTCCTTCTTGCCATGCTCAAGGACCTCCGCAAGGACGTTGCCCGCAAGATGAGGGTCCAGCCATGGGTTGTATTCAGTGACCCTTCGCTGGAAGATATGACCATTGTTTATCCTCTCACCCTCAAGGAACTCTCGGAAAAGTGCCAGGGCGTAGGTGAAGGCAAGGCGCGTAAATTTGGCCAGCCGTTCATTGACCTCATTGCCAAGTACGTTGAGGAGAATGAGATTGAGCGTCCAGATGATTTTGTGGTAAAGAGCGTCGCGTCCAAATCCGGCAACAAAGTGTACATCATCCAGTCCATAGACCGCAAGATGGACCTTGAGGACATTGCCCGTGCCAAGGACCTTGACATGGACCAGCTCCTCACGGAAATAGAGGCCATAGTTGCCACCGGCACAAAGGTCAATCTCAGTTATTATATTGCCGATACACTTGACCCTGAGGTAGTTCAGGAGCTCTATGACTGGTTCAAGGAAGAGGCTACGTCAGACTCTCTGGCAGAGGCCCGCGCAGTTTTATCGGCCGATTACGAAGACGAGGAAATCCGCCTTGTCCGCATTAAATTCCTCTGCGAAATTGCGAATTAGTGCCCCACCAGGGCAGGTGATTACCGTAAAACAGCCATTTTTAGGTTACCAGCGGCCCAAAGGGCAGCCCGTTACCGGAAAAGGGGCGTTTTTAGGTTACCAGCTGCCCACAGTATGTCATAATGGCAGATTCGTTGATTCTCGCAGGATTTTTGTATCTTTGTAAGCTATGATGAATATTGGATATAACAACAGGTGGGTAAGGCTTATCAAAGACATTCTCTTTGTGGCCCTTGCCTGCTGGATAATTACAAGAGGCAGCATTCTGGCGTATTTAATTGGTGCGCTGGGCGTGTTCTGGTATGGCCGTGATGCTTTTTTCCAGATAAAGGCACTTTGGCAGGAGAAACATTACAAGGGTCCTGAGGCCCCCAAAGAAGGCCCCACCACCCAGGCTCCGCAGGATAACGGCAAAGTGACCATTACCAATTTGTCAGATGCCAAAGAGGTAGATTACACAAAGGAGTAAACGTGATTCCGCGGGAAACAGTAGACTTAATCCTTGACACCGCCCGGGTAGAGGAGGTGATAGGAGATTTCGTGACGCTTAAGCGCCGCGGGTCCAGCTATGTAGCCTGCTGTCCATTCCACAATGAAAAAACCCCTTCATTCCACGTAACGCCTTCAAAGGGCATCTACAAGTGCTTTGGCTGCGGTAAAGCCGGTAGTTCCATAGGTTTCCTCATGGATTATGAGCATCTCTCATACCCTGAAGCCCTCCGTTACCTTGCAAAGAAATACAATATAGAGGTAAAGGAAGAGGAAGAAACCGCAGAGCAAATTGCCGCCCGCCAACGCCATGAAAGCCTTATGGCGGTGAGTGAATTCGCCCGTCAGTTTTTCTCAGACCAGCTCAAAGGAGGTGAAGGCCGCGCCGTTGGTTACCGCTATTATCGTGAACGCGGCATAGAGGATGCCACCATAGAGAAATGGAGCCTTGGATGGGCTCCATCCGGCAAATCCACTTTTGTGGACGCCGCCCGCGCCGCAGGTTACAAGGATGAATTCCTTGTTGCAACAGGCCTTGCCATCCAGCAGGAAGACGGCTCCCTCATAGACAAGTTCCGTGAGAGGGTAATGTTCCCCATCCACTCTGTAAGCGGGCGCGTCATTGCCTACAGCGGCAGAACCCTCAAAAGTGACAACCCAGCAAAGTACGTAAACTCCCCTGAAACGGAGATTTACATCAAGAGCCGTAACCTTCTTGGAATATACCTTGCCAAGGGAGAGATTGCAAAGCAGGACCGCTGCATCCTTGTAGAAGGCAACGTGGACGTTGTGATGATGCACCAGATGGGCATCACCAACGTGGTGGCATCCTGCGGCACTTCCCTCACGGAGGAGCAGATCCGCCTCATCAAGCGCTTCACGGAGAACATCACCATCATGTACGACGGCGACAAAGCCGGCCTGCATGCGGCCCTCAGGGCTATCGGCATGATACTCAAGGAGGGAATGAATCCCCGCGTGGTATTCCTGCCGGACGGAGATGACCCCGATTCCTTCTCCCGCAAGCACACCCTTGAGGAAATAAGGGAATTCATAGAGACGCATGAGAAGGACGGAATAGCCTTCAAGACGGATCTCCTGCTTGACCAGGCCGGGGATGACCCTCTCAAAAAGGCCAACCTCATCAATGAAATAGCTGATACTGTGGCCGATATCCCGGACGCCATCAAGCGTCAGGTTTATGTGGACACCGTCGCCCGCCGCTTCGGAATTGAGGCCGATATAATCCAGGACCGCGTCCGTAAAACCCGGGAAGCCGCAAAGCAGAATGAGATACGCTCGGCCCATTCTGGGCCTCGGTATGACAATAATG